>JBLHLI010000035.1:0-10976 GCA_047618765.1 Enterobacterales bacterium
AGGAAAGGATATCTAGAGCGTGCTAAAAATGAACCCGAGCGAATAAAAGTGATTGATGCAAGTGGTAGCATTGAACAGGTGCAGGCCCGCATCGCTGCTGTTTTAGAGACTGTCATTAATGCAAACTAATCAACTTTATCCTTGGCTAAATAGCTACTGGCAACAAATTCAATCACTCAAAAGTCAATCAAGACTGCCCCATGCGCTTATGTTAAGAGGTGATAAAGGTCTAGGTATTGATAGTTTAGCCATGGAAATTGGAAAATCGATGCTTTGCAAAAATCCCACTGTTGAGGGTTTTGCTTGCGGTAATTGTTCTGATTGTAAATTGATAGCAGCTTCGACCCATCCTGACTTACACAACATAACTATTGCTGAAGATAAAAAGCTTATTGTTGTTGATCAAATACGCTCTCTTGTTAGTGTTTGTATTGAGCGCCCCCATCAGGGTGGTTATCGGGTAGCAATTATTACACCCTGCAATGCTATGAATGCTGCTGCTGCCAATGCATTACTTAAAACACTTGAAGAACCTGGTGACGATACCTTAATTATCTTGGTTGCCAACACTACTAATACTTTGCCGGCAACGGTTCGCAGTCGTTGCCAATTGATGGCAATTTATTCTCCTGCTGAAGAAGTAGCTTTAAATTATTTATTAGAGCATTCAACTGAAAACAAAGATAACTCACTATTAGCACTACGACTTTCTAATCATGCACCTTTGCAAGCGTTAACGTTATTTTCTAGTAAACAATTAGAGACCAGAAAAAATCTTTTAGCCAGTATGGAAAGTGCAGTAAAAGGACTATTAGATCCAACTAAATTAGTCGCTTCAATCAATAAATTTGATTTTGCTATGAGTATTGACTGGATGTATAGCCTTGCCCTAGATGCACAAAAGCTGTCTCATAGCATTGCTATTTCGCAGTTAATTAATTTCGATCAAGAGCATTTATTAGAAAAACTATCCCATTGTAATACACAAAAACTTAACAACTGGATCGATAAACTAACCGAAGCTAGAAGGCTACTTGCTACTACTAGTAATATTAATCCTCAACTAATTGTTGAAGATTTGATGTTTCGCTGGATTGCAATTTTTAAGTGATCCGTTCATACTTGTTATTATAAAGCTATCTGATTGATCTATAGGTGATTTATCTTCAGCAACATGTTGCTCAGTTAGTTCTAAAAATTATGGAGTAAGTAAATGAATGAAGCACCCAAGAAGGGGCCAAAGCACGGAATATTGTCTTTAAATATTAAAGACAAAGCGGTTCTTTATGCCGCTTATATGCCTTTTATCAAAGAAGGCGGTTTATTTATTCCAACAGCAAAGTCTTATGAATTAGGTGATGAAGTCTTTATGTTGTTATCTTTGATGGAAGAGAAAGAAAAAATTCCAGTTGCAGGGAAAATAATATGGATAACTCCTAAAGGGGCTCAAGGTAATAGGGCTGCAGGAGTTGGTGTACAATTTAGCCCTCAAGATCAAGGACAAGCTCGTGGGAAAATTGAAACCCATCTTGCTGGTACTCTTGAATCAGATCGTCCAACTCATACCATGTAGCCTAGAGCTACAAACTAAGAGAAATTCTCCGTGCTCGTCGATTCACATTGTCATTTAGATCGTCTTACTGAAGACTCCTCAGGTAATACAGCCACTGTGCTTAATCGCGCAAGAGCACTGGGCGTAGAAAAATTTCTCTGTATAGCAACTAATCTTGATGGTTTTGATGCAGTTATGGATATTGCAGAAGAGCATTCAGATGTGTTTTGCAGTGCCGGTGTGCATCCTTTGCAAAAACATGAACAAAAAGTCGATTATAATAGACTGATTGAACAAGCATCTCACGAAAAGGTGCTAGCTGTTGGAGAGACTGGTCTAGATTATTATTATTCTCCAGAGAATGCTGAGCTTCAGAAAGAATCTCTCAAATTACATATTCGTGCAGCGAGGGAAGTGAAGAAACCTATAATCATTCACACCCGTGATGCTCAAGAAGATACATTATCGATTATTAAAAGTGAGCGAGCTGAACAGGTAGGTGGAATACTACATTGCTTTACTGAATCCGCTGAGATGGCAAAAGAAGCTATTGATTTAGGCTTTTATATTTCTTTTTCTGGAATACTTACATTCAAAACGGCTAATTCATTGAGAGAAGTTGCACAGTCAATGCCACTTGATCGAATACTAATTGAAACTGATTGCCCCTGGCTTGCTCCAGTTCCTTATCGTGGTAAAGAAAACCAACCTGCTTATGTCGTTGAAGTTGCCAAACAGCTAGCTGAACTGCATAACTTATCTTATGAAGAGATAGCTGCTCAAACGACAGCAAACTTTTATAATCTCTTTCCAACTGCAAAGCTGTAGTTTATTAGCTGTAGTTTATTAATAGACGTTATCTAAAATTGCTTGTTCAGTTTTCGGATGCAAGTAAAATTAAAGTTATTCATACTCCTATACTGTTATTAGTGACAACCTTATTCAATCTAGAGTTCAGCTAATATTTTAATTAAAAATTGAATTAAAATGAGTAATGAAATGAGCCAAGTCAAACTACCAGAACAAGCAGTGATGTATAAAGCATTAGTAGAAAAAGACACTTCTTTTGAGGGAATTTTTTTCGCGGCTATCAAAACCACTGGAATATTTTGTAGACCTAGCTGTACAGCAAGAAAGCCTAAAGAACAGAATGTTGAATACTTTACTGATACTAAATCAGCTTTAAGCTTTGGTTATCGACCCTGTAAGGTATGTTTTCCGATGCAGCCTTATGGTGAAAAACCAGAATGGTTATTTGAATTACTAAAGGAAATATCAGCGAATCCTGAAATAAAAATAAAAGATGATGAGCTTAAAAAAAGAGGAATTGATCCTGCTAGGGTGCGACGTTGGTTTAACAAAAATCACGGTATTACCTTTCAAGCCTACACTAGAGCCCTAAGAATTAATCGAGCTTTTAGTATTATCAAGAAAGATAAAACTAAGCAGATTCAACAGGATACGCCAAGTTCGATCATTGATACTGCATTTGATAGTGGTTATGAGTCTTTGAGTGGCTTTAATGAAGCCTTTAAAAAATTTACTGGCGCTTCACCAACCCTAAGCAAGAATATCCAGGTAACCGCCGTAACTCGACTTTTAACACCTTTAGGCCCAATGATTGCTGGTGCAACAGATAATGGAATTTGTTTGTTAGAGTTTATTGATAGAATAAGACTAGAGAAACAATTGATTAAACTTTCAAAGCAACTAAAAACTCAATTTGTTCCAGGACAACATCCTCTTTTTGACCTGTTAGAGCAACAACTTAATGATTATTTTGATAGTAAACTTACTGAATTTACAATCCCCTTAGATATTCCTGGAACTGAATTTCAACGACAAGTTTGGCGGCAATTACGAAAAATTCCTTATGGTAAAACATGTTCCTATCAACAACAGGCAGAAGCTATGAATAACCCCAAAGCGGTGAGAGCTGTTGCTAAAACTAACGGCGAAAATCGTATCGCTATTATTATACCTTGCCATCGAGTGATTGGAAAAAATGGAAAGTTGACAGGTTATGCTGGAGGCCTATGGAGAAAACAGCGTCTACTTGAACTTGAGACGGGAGTATTTGTATTGAAAAATGAGCATCTCAGTGATTAAAGAATCGTTAAGTGCTGCAAAAACCTCTTGACAAATATAGTCATCCTAGACAACACTTGTGTTATACAAAATAAAAGGTATTTTCAAAGCTAAAATGTTATTTTTAAGCATCAATTTATTACTGCTGATTCTGCTCCTCTCAAGGACTGCGGGAAGTTGATGATTAGGCGAAATAAAGAATAAAGCTTTGAACATCATAAACCCGCAACCATAGCGGGTTTTTTATATCTGCTATATTGTTATCTACAAAATAAGTGCAACTAAAATGAGCGATGGTAATTTTAAAATGGATAATTCAAATAACAATGTAATAATTTTTGATACCACTCTAAGAGATGGCGAACAGGCTTTGGCAGCCAGTTTAACATGTCGTGAGAAACTACAAATTGCTTTTGCTCTTGAACGTCTTGGAGTTGATATTATTGAAGCAGGCTTTCCAGTTTCTTCGCCAGGCGATTTTGAATCGGTTCAAACCATTGCTCGTGAAATTAAAAATAGCCGAATTGCTGGTTTATCTAGAGCTTTGGATAAAGATATTGATGCCGCCGCTGAAGCATTAAAAGTAGCTGAAGCTTTCCGTATTCATACTTTCATCGCTACCTCAACAATACATGTAGAAAATAAACTTAGAAAAGGTTTTGATGATGTGGTTGAAATGGCTGTAAGAGCGGTAAAACGAGCCCGTAATTACACTGATGATGTGGAGTTTTCCTGTGAAGACGCTGGTAGAACACCCATTGATAATTTATGTAGAATGGTCGAACAAACAATTAAGGCTGGCGCCACAACCATCAATATTCCCGATACCGTAGGCTATACTATTCCGAGTGAATTTGGTGGCATTATTGAGACCTTGTATAATAGAGTTCCCAACATTGATCAGGCTGTTATCTCAGTTCATTGCCATGATGATCTTGGTCTATCAGTGGCTAATTCTATAGCTGCAATTCAAGCTGGAGCACGTCAAATTGAATGTACCATTAATGGTATTGGAGAACGTGCAGGCAATTGTTCTTTAGAAGAAGTTGTGATGATCATGGAGACCCGTAAAGATCAGCTTGGGACATATACCAACATCAATCCTAAAGAAATTCATAGAACAAGTCAGTTAGTCTCCAACCTTTGTAATATGCCAATCCAAGCTAATAAAGCTATCGTTGGAAATAATGCCTTTAGTCATTCATCAGGAATTCATCAAGATGGTGTCCTAAAGAGCCAAAACACCTATGAAATTATAACGCCTGAAACAGTTGGATTAAATACCAATAAGCTAAACCTAACATCACGTTCTGGCAGACATGTTATTAAGCACCGCATGTCAGAATTGGGCTATAGTAATGATGACTATGATTTAGATGATCTGTATGAAAGGTTTATACATTTAGCCGATAAGAAGGGGCAGGTTTTTGATTATGACTTGGAAGCCTTGGTATTGTTTAGTAACTTAGCTGAAGAAGATGATTATTATTCACTTCAAACCCTGAGTGTCCAATCGGGCTCCAATGATACTTCTACTGCTACAGTTGCGCTTCAATGTGGTGATGAATTGGTTATTGAGGCGGCAATTGGCAATGGTCCCGTGAATTCTATTTGTAGTTGCATTAGTCGGATAACCGGCTATGAAATTGAGATTAAAGATTTTAAAGTTGCCTCAACTTCCCAGGGTATGGATGCTCTTGGACAGGTTAATATCATGGCAGATTGTAATGATAGAACTTTTCATGGCATGGGCTTAGCTACCGATATAATACGTTCGTCTGCAAAGGCCTTAGTACATGTTATTAACGATATAAGACGCACTGAACAAGTCGCCGTGCATCGCGATAGCACTAGAAAGATTATTTGAACTGAGTTTACTGATTGGTATTGACTATCTCCGTTCCATCGAGACTAATAATATGCTCATCAGCCCAGGGTAAATTACGATAACTGCCTCGATCTTGCTCTCCATAGAAAGGACTTTTGATAATGTCGAAGTAGGGTGATATATCAAAATCAGCTGGTGTAAATAATCGAGTATTGCGTTTAACAAGTCTAATGTTTTCTTCATCATCATAATGAAATAATGGCAATACAGGGTATTTTACCCTATGAAAAGCCTCAGCGATGATCGAAGAGCAAACAGCCTTTGTACTGTCACCTATGCCTTTACTGAACAAACTTGAACGCCAACGTCTAGGCATAATTGTCCAAGGAAACAAGAAGCGGGCAAGATCGAGTAATTGCCTTAGATCATAAGCATCGCCTAAATGGCTAATTAAGAAGGCAATTATCTTTTGAGAATCGACTCGTGACAAGCTTGTTGGTCTACAAAGCCTAAGGTGATCCTGCTTATAGCTTGAAAGTTCGCTAACGACTGTTCCATGGCCTAACAAGCCTTCAATGACAAGTTGCTTATCATCGCTCCCATTATAATGTTCTTTAACTAAGGTTCTTAGAGCAGGGTCCTCAATGTCATTTAGTCGTCCAACATAAATAGTGGCATGAGACCAAGCACTTTGAGTAATTGTCTTAATAACTTCAGCAACTCTGGTACGGCCTTTAACGAGTAATATATCGCAAGGCCTGACTTGAAAAGTCAATTGTTCAAAATCTTCAATTGGAAATTCAGGAGCTGGGGTTTCCTTATTAAGGAAAGCTGTTAATTTACCTGCAAGATATGATCTAAGACCCATAACTAATTGTCCTTTAAAAACAACATATTCCCATTAAAATTATCGTATGAGAAACTTTACTTATTATAAGCTGTCTTGTTATTTAGATATACGTGTTGATTAAGATAATTACCAATCAAATACATCTAGTTAATTGAAATTTCCTGGAATGTTTTGTAAGCTAAACACTCCATATAAAGGCTTATACATACAAAGTTACAGTATTCTGTCACATATTTACAAAATTTCTCAGTTATAGCCCTTGTTAATCAGTCAAAAGACTGTCAGATTATAGATATGAATGAATATATTCTTTCAATAAGTCATGAAGTATCGCTAGAGAGGCTGTCCATTATAATGAATAAAGAACGAAACATTATGAAAAACTTATTTAAAAGCTTGTTAGTCGTAAGCTTGTTACTTGTTAACTTTGGCAGCAGTACTTTATACGCTAAAGTTGATGTTGAAGCTCAAAAGAAACTTCTCAAAGAACTCAATGAAGGGGTTATACCTCATTTTTCTCCTGAAGAACAACATCCCCGTGCCAGTCAGCTTATTACTCAAATTCTATCTTATTACCATTATAGAAAGCCTTTAATAGACGATAGTTTTTCTGAGCAAGTATTTGATTCTTATCTTGATGCACTCGATTCTAATCGCAATTATTTATTAACTTCAGATGTTAACGATTTCAAACAATTTCGAACCTTAATTGATAATGCAATTCGTCAAGGTGATGTAAGACCCGCTTATTCTATATTTAATACTTTTCTAGTTCGGTGGGTTGAACGCTATCAGTTTGCTTTAAATACTCTTGATACACCCATAGACTTTAATCTTGATGAAGATTATTACTACGATAGAACAGAAGGAAGTTGGGCAACAACAACTAAAGAACTCGATGAAATATGGCGAAAGCGTGTTAAAAATGATGTCTTAAATCTTAAACTTGCAGGAAAAGAGCTATCGGAGATTAAGGATTTATTAAGCAAACGTTATAAAGCCGGAATGCGCAGAATGGCACAATCAGATAGCGAAGATGTGTTTAGAATATTTATGGACTCAGTTGCTTCCACTGTTGAACCACATACTAATTATTTATCACCAAGGGATGCAGAAAATTTCGATATACGAATGAAATTATCTCTTGATGGTATCGGCGCTATGCTTCAATCTGAAGATGTTTATACAAAAATAACAGGATTAATTTCCAAAGGCCCTGCCGATAAGACCGGTGAAATTAATGTTGATGATCAAATCGTTGCTGTCGGTCAAGGTGAAAAACCTCTGGTCGATGTAATTGGTTGGAGATTGGATGAAGTCGTTGACTTAATCAGAGGTGAGAAGGGTACTACTGTACGATTAGAGGTATTACCTAAAAAATCTTCAGCAGACGGTACTTCTAAAGTTGTTAGCATTGTCCGTGATACCGTTAAATTAGAAGAGCAGTCTGCAAAAGCAGAAGTAATAGAAGTTATACGTAATGGTGTGACTACTAAATTTGGTGTTATAAAAATTCCCACTTTTTATATCGATTTTGAAGCTATGTATCAAGGCAAACCTGATTACAGAAGTACCACTCGTGATGTACGAGCTTTGATCAAAGGTTTAGAAAAGGAAAAAGTAGCAGGAATTATTATTGATCTACGCTTTAATGGTGGAGGGGCACTTATTGAAGCTACTCAACTAACCGGGTTATTTATCAATAAAGGTCCTGTAGTCCAGCAACGAAGCTATAAGAATGAAATTAGTGTAAGTGGTGATACTGATGTAGGCATAGTTTATGATGGGCCTTTAGCTGTATTAGTTAATCGCTTTTCAGCATCGGCATCTGAAATATTTGCAGCAGCCATTCAAGATTATGGTCGTGGTTTGGTTATTGGAGGTCAAACCTTTGGTAAAGGTACTGTTCAGACCATAAGAAGCCTTGATCAAATAGCAGCTAATGACTTAGGTATGGGCATTTTGAAATACACCATTTCAAAGTTTTATCGTATTACAGGTGACTCTACCCAACATAAAGGCGTTCTACCTGACATTTCTTACCCTACAGCTATCAAAATAGATGAGTATGGGGAGAGTTCGGAAAAGAATGCACTTCCTTGGGATACCATTTCTCCAGTTGATTATCTGCCTGTCGCAAATTTAACAAAATTATTTCCAATGTTAAATGCCGCTCATAAAAAACGAGTTGCTACCGATAAAGAGTTTATGTATCTCATTGATGATATCAAAGAATACATGGAAAATAGTGATACCAAATCAGTCTCTCTAAATTTAGTTAAACGTAAAGTTAAGCGAAAAGAAATAGAGGACAAGATTCTTGAACGAGAAAATAAGAGACGAGTGGAAAAAGGATTAAAGGTCATTGCAGACATTGATGAAATTGATGAAATTGAAGACAACGACGCACCTGATCCACGTCTGGACGAGACTGCAGAAATTTTGCAGGATTACATCCAATTACTTGATGGTCGTAAAATTGCCTATGTTAATCAAAGCAACAAAGATAAACAGTTGGAAAATTAATCGATATCCATTCTTTTTCAATTATTTCAACGTGAAAGAGATAAAAATAATGGGACTATTTAAATCTCTCATTTTTATCCAGTTAGTCTTAACCGGTTATGTACAGGCTGTTGTTAATGGAACCGCTGTTACAAATAATGATTGGCGTTCAGTCGTACATATCGAGTTTATTGATCCCGACAATGGACGTACTTCAAGTTGTACAGGTGTAATTTTATCTGAGTATTATGCTATTACAACTGCAAGCTGTGTTATGCATGAAGAAACGGCAAAGCAGGCTTCTAAAGTCAAAGTTTGCATTGGCAATCAAAAACCATTTAAAGGAACTAATGAACACTGTATCAGTAGTTCAGAAATATACAGCCATCATAACTTTATCAATGGTTCTGGTACCTTATCATCAAATAACTTAGCCTATATAAAGTTTCCTAAAGCATTAAACTTCAAACAATTAAATATTAAGCCCGCCTTAGTAGTCACACCTAAAGAATTTTCTAAACTAGCCAATGAAAGTAACTTTCCAGAAATTACTTGGGTTGGCTTTGATGCAAAAAATTTAACAAGTCTACCAAAAGGAAACAAACAACAAGGTAGGGTTTCGAATGCTGAATTTGATTACGACTCTCTTTCTATCAATGTTAAATCTACATCAATTAGACCAGGTAATTATTATCAAGGCCTAGCTTCATTTATACAAAATGAACAAGGTCAGTGGAAACTGATAGGACTTGTAAGCCATAGTACAGCAGATAAGGTTGTTACTTACTACCCAGAGTTTAATCCCTGTGACGAAGATCCCACACCAGTTAATTATCCAAAACCTATAATGGAAGTTTTGAGCTCAATAACGGCTTATCCAATCGCAGCCTGCAGAATGATTGGATTTTTAAACCTTGAGGGCTACGATGAATTAGCTTGTAAAGTCCTGCTACAGAGGAACATAGATTGGTCAAAATCTATTGATGATGAAGATCCTAAAGCACTTCGACAAATGGCTGTAAAATTATATTCTGATAATGTATCAAAAACTGACGCTGGTGTAATATATAAGCTACTTTATCAAGCTCAACAAGCTGGCGATAAATCTGCTGCGATACTGTTATCCCAATTATTGCTTGATGATAAATTACTGAGTCGTGATGTTGAGCAAGCGAGAAAATACCTCGATAAATTAGTCTCAAATAATAATCCGATGGCTAGTTTAATGTTAGCCAAATTACTACTATTTCCTAACAATGGCACAAAGATAGAACACTCAACAGAAGCAAAGGATAAGAGCATATCTCAATTGCTTGAGTTTGCGGGAAAAGCCGGCATTGCTGAGGCTCAATTTCTCCTAGCCAGACTATATCAGCTTGGGGTAGGTGTTTCTGAAAACCCATCTCAGTCCTATCACTGGTTCGCATTAGCTGCACAGCAGGGCTATGCAGATGCTCAGTTTGAATTAGGTATGCATTGGTTAGATGGAAGAGCAGTGAAAAAACCCTATCCGGAAATTGGAATGTTCTGGATTAACCAAGCGGCAGCACATGGCCAAATTGAAGCACAAAACTATTTGGGTTTACTAAAGCCCAATTAACTTGAGAAGAATATGCACTGGATAGATATTTTAATTATTGTAGTCATTGTTATCGCAATTGCAGTGGGAGCCTGGAGAGGATTTATTCATGAGACTTTATCTCTCCTTGCGTGGGTCGCCTCCTTTGTCATAGCTAGGTTTTTTGCTCCTGACGTTGCTCACTGGTTAGATCAATATATAGAATCTCAAGCACTGATATTACTACTGAGTTGGATAATTCCATTTTTATCGACGCTTATAGCCTTTAATTTACTTAAAGTTTTATTAATTAGTATAATAACTGTGGTTGGTTTAAGGCCAGTTGACAGATTATTAGGGGCGGTGTTTGGTGCATTGAAAGGTGCTTTATTAGTAACAGCTGCAGTATTGATCATTCAACTGGTGCTCTCACGTTCAGGGGAGGCTTTTAAAACAGAGTCGAGATTAGTCCCCCATTTTCAAGTAATCGCTTTATGGATGCTTGAAACTCTCGATAAAGAAACAGAACTCAGCCTCGATAATGTTGTGGGTAGATTAGGACGTATCATTGATACAACGCTCGAATCAGGAACAG
>JBLHLI010000036.1:0-10921 GCA_047618765.1 Enterobacterales bacterium
TGCTTTGGGAAATCGTTGGTAAAGCTCATCAGCGATGATAAAGCCTAGAATAGCATCGCCAAGGAATTCGGGACGCTCATAATGATTAGCACCATAACTCCGATGACTTACTGCCTGTCGCAATAAGTTCTGGTCTTTAAATTTATACCCTAATATTTTTTCTAAACGAGGGAGATTATCAGAGTCCAACTTTTACTTTACCAGTCGGTGTTACTACAACGTAATTATCAAACTTAGCAACCACATCTAAATTTCCCAAAATCGCTCTTCTATCTTCATAAGTAACATGGATTTCACGATTACCTGATTTAGCGATTACAAATATTAAATGTTCAACCTTAAAACCTTCAGCAAAATTAATGTTTAATTTACGGTTGAATATTTTCATTAAGTCCTTTTTAGATATTCTATAAAGCCCTTCTTGCTCCTCATCGACTAGTGAGTAAACAACACTTTTTATTTTATAATGGTTGCTATAAATTGGAAATAATCTTAATGCAAGCATGACAAAAAAGCCGACTAAGGCAATAATTAATAACCAACCTACAGCTGTTACACCTTGTTGTCTTTTCATAGTGCTTTGATTTTTGTTCATGAATATCTCCTTAAATTCTATTATTTCAATACTTTAGCACAATTGAGAGGCAAAATAACACTCTGTTAATCGCTATCAACTTTTAAAATTGCAAGGAAGGCGTCTTGAGGAATTTCCACATTACCCACTTGCTTCATTCTCTTTTTGCCGGCCTTCTGTTTTTCTAGCAATTTTTTCTTACGGCTAATATCACCACCATAGCATTTAGCAGTAACATTTTTTCGTAATGCTTTAACAGTTTGACGGGAGATAATCTGTGTACCAATAGCAGCTTGAATGGCAACATCAAACATTTGTCTTGGAATGATTTCACGCATTTTATCTGTCAGCTGCTTACCTCTGTTAGTAGCACGATCTCTATGCACAATAGAAGCAAGCGCATCGACCTTATCACCATTAATCAATATATCGAGTTTAACTAAATTGGCTTCTTGAAAGCGAATAAAATGATAATCAAGAGAAGCGTATCCGCGACTGGTCGATTTCAACTTATCAAAGAAATCTAGTACCACCTCACTCATAGGTAGTTCATAAGTAAGCGATATTTGACTACCATGGTAGTCCATTTTTTTCTGCACGCCACGTTTCTCAATACACAGCTTAATAACATTACCAATATGTTCCTGTGGTACTAAAATATTAGCTTCAACGATTGGCTCTCGCATCTCTTCTATACTACTGGGATCAGGGAGCCGCGCTGGATTATCAACAATGACAATCTCACCTTTAGTATTTTTAATTTCGTAGATAACCGTTGGAGCAGTGGTTATCAACTCTAGATCATATTCACGTTCAAGGCGTTCTTGGATTATCTCCATATGCAGCAGACCTAAGAATCCACAACGAAAACCAGAACCTAAGGCAGAAGAGTTTTCAGGTTCGAAAAATAGTGAGGCATCATTTAAACTTAACTTAGACAGAGCATCACGAAAGTTTTCATATTCTTCTGAGCTGATGGGAAATAGTCCAGCATACACCTGCGGCTTTATGGTTTTAAAGCCTTCAAGGGCTTCTTCAGCAGGATGATTATGAAGAGTCAGAGTATCGCCTACAGGAGCACCGGTGATATCCTTAATTCCGGCAATTACATAGCCCACTTCGCCCGCTCTAAGCTCTTTTAAATCTTTCTTCTTGGGTGTGAATATTCCAACTCTATCGACGAGATGACTTCTGCCGGTAGACATAACTTTCATTTTGTCTCCCTTAGCAAGAGTGCCATCAACGATTCTCACCAAAGAGACAACACCTAAGTAATTATCAAACCAAGAATCTATGATCAGTGCTCTTAGGGGGGCATCGGGATCCGCTTTTGGTGGTGGTATATTTTTAACAAGTTCTTCTAATAACTCATGGATACCCTGACCAGTTTTAGCACTACATTGAATTGCATCCATAGCTTCAATGCCTACCACATCTTCAATTTCCTGAATCACTTTATCAGGATCAGCTTGGGGTAAATCAATTTTGTTAAGTACTGGAAAAACTTCAAGGTTTTGCTCAAGAGCAGTATAGCAATTTGCCAAAGTCTGAGCTTCTACGCCTTGTGCCGCATCAACAACTAAAAGAGCACCTTCACAGGCAGCTAATGATCTGGAAACTTCATATGAAAAGTCTACGTGTCCAGGTGTATCAATAAAGTTGAGTTGATAGGTTTCGCCGTTGTCAGCCTTATAATTTAAGGTAACACTTTGAGCCTTAATGGTAATGCCACGTTCTTTCTCAATGTCCATGGTATCGAGGACTTGGGCTTCCATCTCTCTTTCGCTTAAACCTTCACATTCCTGTATTAATCGATCGGATAAGGTAGATTTACCATGATCGATATGGGCAATAATTGAAAAATTTCGGATGTATTGATTATAAGGCATAGTAAGCTACAACGACCACAGGAAAAAAGAGGTGGATTGTAGCTTATTTTTAGTGGTTGTGAAATTAAAATCCTTACTTTGGTAGGCGTATAGACATAAATCGGTAGCCACCGGCTGCTCGTAGAACCAGAATAGGATAACTCTGCTCTTTCTTCAAACCTGATAACAGTTCATTAAATTGTACAACAGAGCTAATATTTTGATTGGCTAGGGATAGAATAATATCTTGCCGACGTAGTCCGGCCCTTGCAGCAGGGCCTCCTAGTACTCTAGAAACAATAATCCCATCAGATTCAATTGCTTCACGTATTTCATCATTGATATCTTCAACCACCATACCTAAATTACTATTATCAGATTCTTCTTCAACCGCAGCAACTTCTTCTACTGGTGTTGGTCGTTCGCCGACTTTTAATTCAAGTTGTAAATTTTTGCTGTTTCGTAAAAGTTCTACAGATACTGTTGTACCAGGTGAAATCAAACCAACAATAAAAGGTAGCTCACCCGCTCGGTCTACAGACCTATTGTCTAACTTTAAAACAATATCGCCTTTCATCAAACCTGCATTCGCTGCTACCGAATCTTTAGTTACTCTGGTTAATAGAGCGCCTTCTACTTTTTTCATACCAAAAGCTTGGGCGAGATCATAGGTAACATTTTGATACTGAACTCCTAAATAACCACGATGGACTTTTCCATATTCTTTGAGTTGCTCACTAACATGTAGAGCAAGTTCTATTGGAATAGCAAAGGAGATACCAATATAACCACCTGTTCGACTTAATATTTGTGAATTAATACCAACAACCTTGCCATTGAGACTTAATAAAGGCCCCCCTGAATTTCCTGGGTTTATTGCAACATCGGTCTGAATGTAAGGTACATATTGTTCTGTTCCTAAGGTTCTTCTTTTGGCACTTACAATACCAGCCGTGACAGTCTGGTCGAAACCAAAAGGCGCCCCAAAACCTAACACCCATTCACCTACTTTTAATTGTTCTGAATGTCCTGTTTTTAGTACTGGAAGAGCTGTTCCATCAATTTTTAATAGTGCTACGTCAGTTCCACTATCTTCGCCAATTAACTCTGCTTTATATTCACGACCGTTATTTAATCGAACTGTTATAATGTCTGCCAATAAAATCACATGACGATTAGTCAGAATGTATCCATCCTCAGATATTATAAATCCTGAACCTTCAGAGTTTTGTTGAGGAGGTGCTTCTTGTTGTTGATTCGGTGTTCTTCGTTGAAAAAACTCATCCAAGAGACTTCGCCGTGAATTTTGATTAGCAGTGCGAGTTGCTGAGATATTAACAACAGCTGGGGCTGTTTGCTCAACAAGCTGAGTAAAATCAGGGAGATTTATGTTATCAGCAAAATGTTGCTGGACCGGAAAAATTAATATTAGAACGATGAGTAAATTACGTATTATAGTCACTGGCTCTCCAAAATTTATTAGTTAAACTTTTATTACTTATCTCTATTGTTAATTGCTATGACTACTATTTACAAATTTGGTTTACAAAATTCTGTAACATATTATGTTTCAATCAGCTTTATACCAGCAACTATCTTCATCATTTTCAATTAGAGTTGGAGATGATATGCCCATTTTATATAGTTTATTTGATAATACATTCGCTATCAAAAGGCCTCCAACAAAACCAATAATTGCACCAGAAACAGTGTAAATGTCTTGATTATTAGTATATAAACCAGCTACTAGAGCAGTCACAATCATCAATAACAGCGGCAGAAAATATACGATAAAAGATGCTCGTACAAGTAACTGAGATGGGATGCCTATTTGTACTATTTCATTAATACTAAGTTCTTTGTTTTTGTTCAGTTCTAGTTTATAGGTTTTATTTGAAAAGGCTTTAGCAAGAAGACCGCCACCACATCCTTTGCCAGCATCACATTGAGGACAGGCAGATTTGGGCAGAGATTCGAGGAGATAGGAAAACTCTGTTTCTGCAATAACTTTTGCAGGTTGTTTGATCATAATTTAGAAACGACTATGTAAAATATCTATTACTGATTATTAATTAATAATGGATCATTAGCTACTGCTCATTAGCTATTGCTCAGTTTCTTTAGGCTGTTCGCTTTCAATTTTTTTAGATTCTTCCAAAAGTGAATCAAAATTAGACTTTATCAAAGTTAGAGGAACAGTAACACTATGACTAACCACACTAACTTGAGGTTTTAAGAACTGTAATCCGTACTGACTTGAGGTTCTGGTATAATCGAGAATATTTTCCTGAAGCTGTGAATAATCAGATTCTTCAGCTATCTGCAGATTATCAACCTCAAGTAATTCCAGAGAGGTTATAGCAGAATGAGGCATTTGGGTAGTTTGAGGAGAATTTAAAGCTTGAACGCCCAACACCATAACGGCTGTTACCGAAGCAGCAATGGCAAGACCTGTAGCTTGTTGAGCCCAATCTCGAATATTTGCCACCACAAAGGATGGTGCTTTTTGTGTTTTAACGTTGGATTTTTTATTTCTTGCTGAAGGTACTAACAGTGTTGGTTCATTAGATATCGCAGATTGTACTCGTTGATCAAAATCTAGAGTAATTGCTTCTGGAGCATCACCTTTAATTATATCACTTACTAAATGAAACCGAGACCAGATTGACCTAGTTTCTGAATCGTTTATTAGTTGCTCAACGTCTTGGTCTGATACATTATCTTGGTTTGATAGATCATCCATTAGTCTTGCTACAAGTTGTCTTTTTTGTACTGTCATGTATATCTAAATCCTTTAACCGGGCTAAGCCCATTTTGGTATAACTTCTGCAATCTACCACTAAATCTTGCGTTTGTAGACACTTTTTGTGTAATTTCCGTACATTTTATTACATCTATAGTCTTAATCAGTACGTTTTATGACAATTGATTAGTTCTTTAGTTCATTGATTAATACGTAATTAAAGGTTTAACCTTTTCATCAATTGCTTCTCTTGCTCTAAATATTCGAGAACGGACGGTACCAACTGGGCACTCCATTATCTCGCCTATTTGTTCATAACTTAGCCCTTCCAATTCTCTTAATGTAATGGCTGAACGTAAATCTTCAGGTAAATCTTCTATTACATCAAAAACTATCTTTCGTATCTCTTCGGTCAACAAAAGACGTTCTGGACTAGCATGTTCTTTTAATGCTGGGGCAATGCCATATTGCTCTGCATCTACTGCATCAACATCGGTATTTGGCGGCCTTCTATTTCTCGCTACCAAATAATTTTTAGCCGTGTTTATCGCAATTCTGTATAACCAAGTATAAAAAGCACTGTCATTTCTGAAATTTGCTAAGGCTCTATAAGCCTTTATAAAAGCTTCTTGAGTGACATCCATCACTTCTGAATGGTCTTTTATATAACCTGATACAAGATTCATTATCTTTTGTTGGTACTTCTTTACCAATACATCAAAGGCAGCTTTTTCACCTGCCTGCACTCTTAAAACCAGTGCTTTATCAACCTCGTTTCCGGTCATTTATTCAGTCTCATCTGAAATCGGAAAAGTCCGAGATTAAATTGATAGACAGTTGAATGTAGAATAAGTTCGTGTTTATGCAAAAAAATCATTAAAATTACTTTAAATTGAATGGGTTTAATATTGTTTGTAAATAAGAATAACAGATGAGCGACCCGTAATCATGAAAAATAGGTCTAAATAAGTATATGAAAAACAATAATTCTAAACTCCATGACGTCATAATTATTGGCAGTGGTGCTGCCGGTCTTAGTTGCGCATTACAACTGTCCGATCTCGGCTCAATTGCCGTTTTAAGTAAAGGCCCTCTACCAGAAGGCTCAACCTTCTATGCCCAGGGTGGTATTGCAGCAGTACTCGACAGTGCCGATAGTGTTCAATCTCATGTCAATGACACCTTAATAGCAGGTGCCGATCTTTGTGACAAGGAAGTTGTAGAATATACCGTGAGTCATTCTCGTGAAGCCATTGATTGGCTCATTGCCAATGGTGTTAATTTCAGTCGAGAAGGTAACGATAAGGATTATCACCTTACAAAAGAAGGTGGCCATAGTCATCGCCGGATAATTCACTCTGCAGATACAACCGGACAGGAAGTACAAACTACACTCGTAGAGGCAGTAAAAGTCCAACCGTCGATTAAACTCTTTGAACAATATAATGCAATTGACCTAATAACCACAAAAAAGTCCGATTTAGAGGATAAAAATTATTGTTATGGGGTTTATGCCTTAAACAAAGACAGTGGTGAAATCGAGGTTTTCCAAAGTCGGTTTATTATTTTAGCAACCGGCGGTGCGAGTAAAGTCTATCTTTATACATCTAATCCTGATGTAGCTTCAGGTGATGGAATAGCCTTGGCTTGGAGAGCAGGATGTTCAGTTTCTAATCTAGAGTTTAATCAATTCCATCCAACTTGTCTTTACCATCCCAAGGCCAATAATTTTCTAATTACAGAAGCTATAAGAGGTGAAGGAGGATTATTGCTACGACCTGATGGAACACGTTTTATGGATGAAATTCATCCTATGGCTGAACTTGCTCCCCGTGATATTGTCGCCCGTGCCATCGATCACGAAATGAAACGACTTGGGACAGATTGTATGTATCTTGATATCAGTCATAAGCCTGCTGAGTTTATCATAGATCATTTCCCCAACATTTATAAACGTTGTTTAGAATTAGGTATGGATATTACTAAAGAAGCTATTCCGATTGTTCCTGCGGCTCATTACACCTGTGGTGGTGTTAAGGTGAATATAGTGGGTAAAACAGATGTGAATGGTCTCTATGCAGTGGGAGAAGTAGCCTGTACTGGTCTACACGGTGCCAACAGAATGGCCAGCAATTCTCTCTTAGAATGTCTAGTTTTTGCTAAAGCCACTGCCGATGACATTCGCAGTAAATGGCATATTCCAGTTAGTATTCCAGACGCCATACAATGGGATTCCAGTCGTGTGACTGACTCAGATGAAGAAGTTGTTGTTCATCATAATTGGCATGAGCTTAGAAGGCTGATGTGGAACTACGTTGGAATCGTTCGTACTAATAAAAGGTTAGAGCGTGCTGAAAGAAGAATTAATCTTTTACAACAGGAAATACGTGAGTATTACACTAATTTCAGAGTCACTTCAGATCTATTAGAACTTAGAAACTTAGTCATGGTGGCAGAACTTATGGTTAGATGTGCTAGAAAGCGCCATGAATCAAGAGGATTACATTTCAACCTCGATTACCCTGAACTTGACAGTAAGTTAGATGGTGTTGCCACTGTTATAGTTCCCGACGAATCTAGCTAGATAAATGGAAGCAACAATGTAAGTGACGCCATTTTATTTGCCTTGTTTCAACTCTTGTTTCCCTACTTGATTGAAGAACAGTAGTTTCTATATCAACAGTTTTACTCATAATGTTGTCTGGAAATAACCAGAGAGCAATTCGTTGGCCATCTTCAGATTCAATACTTAAAAACAACATCAATTCTAGAGAAAAGCTGTACTTAGATTGAACCCCCGTTATTGTTAATTCTTTATTATTAAAGGACCAATGTTCATCTTCCCAGGTTAACTTTTTAGATGGATATCGCGAAGTCAGGTTGGTGCTTCTAAACAGAAGAAAGAACATTAATGAGGACAATAGAATTACTAACCCAATCATTTGACTAGATTGTCCCATTGAAATAGCAATTATTACAGGCATGATTGACAATAAAACGATAACGACAGTGCAAATTTTAGACGGTTTAATTTGCCACTCTAGTTTCATTCTTGTCTCATTCTTGTCTCATTCTAGGTTTTTTCTGGAATGCTTGGATTATAGCAACCATCTTTATATCATCTTCTTCTGTCGGATGGCGAAATCCCATTATCCAGGCAAAAAGGTCAGGATCAGCATTAAGTAAGAATGTAAGAAAATCATCTTGCTGAGTATTGGTAAGCGTCTTATAGCCACCATTCATAAAATCATTAAAAATGAAATCGAGCTCTAGCATCCCTCTTCGGCAGGCCCATTTTGTTTTCGCTAACTTATTTACATCATTCAATTGTAATTCCTATTGTTTATTCTTAGTATTTTTCTATAATGTGGTTATATAATTGATATTTGTTTCTACCACTATCCTGCAACAAGTAAAATACTCTTACAAGGGGATTTCACTTATTTTATATAAGGTTTAATAGATAAATTAATGACGACATTAACCACAGAAAATATTGTAAATGGCATTTTAAAGTTTAATGGCAGTGATGCTGTGAAATTTCTTCAAGGCCAACTAAGTTGTGATATCAATGAACTTACTTTAAATAAAAGCCTTCCAGGCGTTTATTGCACCCCTCAAGGCAGGATCAGAGCAAGTTTCATGATCATTAAAAAAGCTAATGATAGTTATTTAATGCTTTTACCTAAATCACAAATTTCTTTCCTTATTGAAGTAATGGCGCCTTATATCGCTTTTTTTCAATGTTCTATGGAAGAAGTTAGCGAAACATGGAGTGTTTTTGGATTATCTGCAACAGATAACATTGATGTTACCTCTGAGTTATCGGATGAAACTTGGCAGCTAAATATCATTGATGATGTTATTTTCATAAAACTACCGGGTATAAGATCTCGTTGGCATTGCTTATCTTCAAAACCACTCAATGAAAAATGGTCTAAGCTACAATCAACAACCCAATCAGATTGGCTTAATGAAGAGCTAAAGTCTGGGATGGTCTGGATTACCGATAAAAATCGTGACCTATTTTTACCCCATGATCTGAGCATGACAGCCCTAGGCGCTATAAATTTTGAGAAGGGTTGCTATACCGGGCAAGAAATCGTAGCCAGAATGCATTATCGAGGTAAACCTAAATACAGTTTGGCATTAATTACTACTGAGCCTACTGATCAAGATATACCTGAAAAGCTAGTGCAACTCGTTGATAATTCAGCTGAAATTAAAATTGGTCAGTTAGTAGAAAAGTTTCATCTCGCAGATAATAGTTGGTTAATATTGGCATCTATTAAAAGGAATGTACTCGAACAAGAAAAATTACAGCTATCGTTATCCGAAACGGCTATACTTTGCACTATTGAACATCCCTATTCTGTCAATTTAACAAGAAACACCGACAAGGAGAGTAACGACTTATGAGTTTGGAAGATGATTTCCTAGAATTACTACTCGATGCGATTAAAACTGATCGATTGGTTCTGCCAACTTTACCTGAAGTAGCTTTAAGAATACGTGAATCTGTTGAAGATCCAGATGTATCAGCACAAAAGCTTGCTGAAGTTATTGCCAGTGATGCCGCTTTAAGTGCTCGCTTAATCAAAGTTTCCAATAGCCCGTTACTAAGAGGACGTGTCGCTGTAGATAACCTACAAATGGGAATCACGCGTCTGGGTATCACTTTCGTGAGAAACCTTGCCACTGGTCTAGCTATGGAACAAATGTTTCAAGCGACTTCAGAATTCGTTGACACAAGAATGAGAGCTTCATGGGAACATAGTATTGAAGTTGCCTCTATCAGTCACGTTCTAGCAAAGCACTATGCAGGACTTAAACCAGACCAAGCGACCCTTGCAGGCTTAACGCACGAAATTGGAATTCTACCTATTCTAACTATTGCTGAAGAAAATCCAGCTCTGCTTGAAGATGAAGAAGCTCTTGACCGCATCATTACACAGCTTCACCCTCAAATTGGTACAGCAATATTATCTGCTTGGGAATTCCCTGATGAATTATCACAGGTTCCTCTGAATTATCTAGATTTCGGTCGCACCCATGATGGCCCAGCTGATTACGTTGATGTAGTTTGTGTAGCAAATTTACAAAGTTATGCTGGAACCGATCATCCGCTTGCTAGTATTGATTGGTCAGAAGTTCCTGCTTTTGCCAAACTAGGTTTAGCAACTGATGTTGAAGTTAATGACGTTGAAGGTATTGCTGAAGATATTGAAGAAGCACGCGCTTTCTTTAATTAGTATTAACCATTTTTATTCAATATTCATTGTTTAACACTTTTTGTTTAACACTTTTTGTTTAACTAATAAAAAAGGCTCTAATGAGCCTTTTTTATTGCCTTCAACTTAAATATGCTAGTAATCTTCAGATCTTTTTCATAGATAATAGATAAACTATTAATTAGCTATCCTAGTGGGCGCATATGGGGAAATAAAATAACGTCTTTGATGGTTTGAGAGTCGCTCAATAACATCACAAGTCGATCTATACCAATTCCCTCACCAGCAGTAGGTGGCATTCCATATTCTAGAGCTGTTATATAATCTGCATCAAAATGCATAGCTTCATCATCACCGGCTTCTAAGTCTGCAACTTGCTCAAGAAATCTTGCCTTTTGATCATCAGGATCATTGAGTTCAGAGAAACCATTAGCAACTTCTCGCCCAGCAACAAAAAATTCAAATCGATCAGTAATGAAATGATCATCATCATTACGTCTTGATA
>JBLHLI010000037.1:0-10861 GCA_047618765.1 Enterobacterales bacterium
CCCAGGCAAAGAAAAGAGCGAAAGGAAAACCGATTACCCCTAGTAAGAACACCAGTGAATTTACCCAATCTGGCAAATGCATTGCTGGTACAGCTTCTGAAGTTACCTGAATTACAACCCAGGCTAGCACCAGATAGGCTGTACCTACCTTGAAGACATTACGTCTTTTGAGTTCTGTGAACAGTGAATCAGCCAATGTGTATCCCTAATTCTGATTATTATTTATCCATTGGTGAACAATGTACTGGTATTAGGAATATATATCAAATATCGATGAATCTCTAATGTCTATAAATCGAACATAAGGGCTATTAGGGAATAATTCTTGAGGGCGGCTAACGTCACAAAATAGTCGTTTAGTTAGATGTAATTTAGGTACTTCAGTGTCTCTACTTAAGAATCCATAACTACTTGTTATATTCATTGTGAACTACCATTTTTTCACCTTTAATCGATTGAAATAATGAATGTGCCACTGGTTCGAAGCGTGTTATATTCGGTCTTCTTATTGAGAATAAAACAACGAGAAAAATATGATACTCCGCACCGTCACTAAACATGTTAATGAGCAAAACTGGTTTGCTATTTTTTAGATTTCTTCATTGTAGTGGTGGGTGTATATATCGGTTTACAAATGCAGCAATGGGCATTAGAAAATGAAAGGCAAGATAGTGAGCGGCAATATTTACATTTTACTCATGACTAACTAACCACTTCTTAGCTAACTTTTGTGCATCCTTTATTTGAGAATCCGTCATCTTTTTTAACACTATATTTCTATTCTTGATAGCATCTTCGTTACCTGATGCTCCAGCTATGTCCCACCACATATATGCCAATTTGGGGTCACGAATCCCTTCAACACTATAATATAATAATCCAAGATTGTATTGAGCTTTAACAAACCCCTGCTCTGCAGCTAGGTTATACAACTTTAGTGCTAACTTGTAGTCTTGAGTGACACCCTTACCATTACTGTACATAACTCCAAGTCTGAATTGAGCTATAGCAAACCCTTGCTCTGCTGCTTTTTTAAACCAATTTGCAGCTTGCCCAAAGTCCTTAACAACACCTTCACCATTGTTATACATAACACCAAGACTATATTGTGCTTTGGCATGACCTTTACCAGCTGCTTTTTGATACCACTGCAACGCTTTGATGTTGTCTCTAGAAATGCCATTTCCATTGTGGTACATATATCCAATAATATATTCTGCTTCTCGTTTATGTTTAAATTTCAATTGCTTTTTAACTTTATCTATATTCTTAATAGCACCAGAACTTCCCGAGGCTTCAGCGATATTCCACCACACATAAGCCAATGTTTTATTTGTACGAACACCTTGGCCAGTGGCATACATCAGCCCAAGATTGTCTTGGCCAAGGGAATTGCCTTGCTCTGCAGCTAGGCGATACCACTTTAGTGCTAACTTGTAGTCCTTAGAAAGAGATCTACCCTTTCTATACATAGTACCAAGATTGTTTTGGCCATAGGAATTACCTTGCTCTGCGGATTTTTCATACCACTTTAGAGCTTGCTTGTAATCTTTAGAGGTACCTACACCCTCTCTATACATGGAACCAAGATTATTTTGGGCATTGGGACTACCTTGCTCTGCAGCTAGGCGATACCACTTTAGTGCTAACTTGTAGTCTTTAGAAATACCTCTACCAAATCTATACAAATTACCAAGATTGTTTTGAGCACTAGAATTACCTTGCTCTGCGGATTTGTCATACCACTTTAGAGCTTGCTTGTAGTCTTTAGAGGTACCTTCACCCTTTCTATACATAGTGCCAAGACTGTTTTGGGCGATAGGATTACCTTGCTCTGCTTTTAGACTGCAGCTTTTAAAGTTATCTCCATCACTCAGTTTTGCGTCATAACAAGCCATGATATTGCTAAAACTTGTAAGTAGAAAAATCATAAATAAAATCTTTTTCATACCATTTCCTTGATTGTACAAATGAATTTTTTATTCATCCATTTGCCTCACTTACACATTTAGTCCATAAAAGTGTTTATTATTTATCCGTTGCAAACAATGTACTGTTATTGAGGATATATATCAAATATGGATGCGTTCCTGATGTCCGAGTTTCGAACGTAAGCGACATTAGGGTATTCCTTCCCGATGCCGGCTAACGTCACACATTCATTCTACCCCAATAAAATGGACAGTCGATAACTTAAATAAGGGATGATATTAAGGCATGATCTGGAGTATTTATTTGAGATCAAACTCTTGTCTGGCTCGCTGTCTGTCTTTTGCCATGCTATTTAAATACTCAATAACAGTTGGATTATTCTTCCAAGGCATTAATAAAAATTCCATTACACCATACCCATAAATAACAGTATTACCGCCAGTAACTGATAAGAAACCCCAAGAGGCATCATTCTCTTTAAAGTTTTCATCAAGTATCTGTTGAGCCAGTGCTTGATTATCACTATAAAATGCAGCAATAAAGTAAAGATGCCCTAATCTCCTGTAAGCAAATGTAGCAGGATGATTTAACTTGAAGTCGGTCATTTCATCAGATATTTGATTCGCAGTTTGTTTGGCTAATGCTTGTTCGCCACTGTAATACTGTAGTGCCATCAACCCAATTGAAAATTCCAGATTCATTAAACCAATAGGAAACTCTGGAACGCTGTCCAGAAAAGCTCTAAGTTCTTCAGTTCTTTCTTCTTGATAAGACTGTTTTGCAAGCCCAACAGAAACATATAAGTAAGTCCTGTTTCTAAACATCTCTGCTATATCATCAATTAGGTCAAGTGGTTTTTTAGGCGTAGGGATATTATAAATATAGGATTGTAATGTGATTTGTATTGGCCAATAACCTGGCTTAGATAAATCTATTTGTTTATAAATTTCGGCTGCTGATTCTTTAGCACCCAACGTTAATAAACGTCTATAATAGTATGTTAGCCTCCTTTGATTTAGATTACGCTCCATTATCCTTTTCTTCATCCGCCCATAAATCCAATCAGCATCAGTAATAGCTCGAGAGTTATTAGCTAGATATTTATAATCCGTGCTTAATAATTTATCTTCAGCTAGTTTTGGTGTGAGGCAATGCTCAATCATAAAACTGAGTCGTTGCTGAAGCCTTACATCAAAAATACCTTCGGGTACTGTTTGTAAAAATGCCTGTAATTCTTCACAACTATTATTCATTATTATCAATAATTTAAAATATCCAATATAGCCCATCAAGTCAGCTGGATAATAACGGAGTAAATCCTGACGAATTATTAATGCTTGTTTAATCGTCTGTGGATAATCATCATATATTGCTGCAAGCGTAAGTAATGCATCACGATTTTTCCTGTCTAGCTGCATCGCTTGTTGAGCCATTGTTATATTTTTCTCTTCAGAAATGAGTGATTCACCAACACTCCTATGAGCGACATTTGCCCGTGCAATAAGACCAATAACTTCAGGTGTATTGGGATATTTATTATTAAGCGCATTTAACGTATTTAAAGCACTTTTAATCGGTTCTGAAGCATATTCATTGATAAGTGCACGGGCTGTAATTAATTGCTCCACCGCAATATAATCAAGAGAAGAAAGTGCTGAATTATAACGATCATCTTTATGTATAATTGTTAACTTTAGAGCAGCAGCCACCAGCTGACTGATTTCGTCCTGCAAGGCGAAAACATTAACTAGTTTCCTGTCAAAGGTTTCAGAAAGTAGGTGAGTGCCATTTTCAGCTTCAATAAGCTGCATCGTTATTCGTAAATATTCACCACTTTTACGGACACTACCCTCAACGATATACTGCACATTCAGTTGTTTGGCAATCTCTCGCAAATCGATGTTTTTATCTTTAAATGCAAAACTTGACGTACGACCAACGACTTTAAGCCCATGAATTTTAGCAAGACTATTTAGTAATTCTTCTGTGAGACCATCAGAAAAATATTCCTGCTCAGGGTCCGATGACATATTCACAAAAGGAAGCACTGCAATTGAGTTGACGACTTCATTGGATGTGTTTGCTGTTACAAGTTCTGTTTTGCTCTCAAAGCGGCTTTCCCAGATGAAGTAGCCCGTTGAAATAACCAACAATCCAATTATCAGAAAATCGAGTTTTTGATTTATAGGTAAGGATACAGCTTTAGTTTGGGTAATCTCTGATTCTTTGACGATACCCTCTGAAGTGAACTCATATACCCATGAAAAAATTAACACTGGTATAAGGCCAATCGCTATAACAATAATCAGGAAACGAATGACTGAATCATCGTAACCAAATTTCGCAAGTAATGTATCAGCAACTTCAACAAGCAACCAGGAGCCAGCTAGATAGGCAACACCCACACGAATGACGTTGCGTCTTTTGAGTTCTGTGAAGAATGAATCAGCCAATGAAAACCCTAGTTATTAATTTTATACGTAGGCAGACAATGTACTTCTATTAGGTGTATATATCAAACATGATGCGAATCTGAGTGCCGGCTGATCGAACGTAACCGACATCGAGAGACTATTTCTGTAGGGCAGTGATCGTCACAGAACAGCCAGTAAGGTTAGATTGGATTCAGTAAGTTTTTTCCTTGCAAACAGTCCTCTTATGAAGACCTTCTGATTTATAAAGTTGCAGTCTAATAATCATGGAATGGGTTTGCTATGAGTAATATTCAGTTCTCTATCTAATAGCTTATGGAGTTCCTCACGCTTGGCTTGCTGTTCAAGTATCACACTATTGGAATAACCTGCATGTCTAAGCCTGTTATCGAAAAACTCATTCAGAAAGCCTCTGTGCTTCACCATCCTATCAAATTTACATTCTGTTTTATCCCAGTTAACCGACATTGATATGAGGTCAGGAAAGCGCCTTGACAAGACCGCTCTATCTTGCTGAACATCATCACGTATCTGTTTATAGCTCTCAATTAAGCTATCAAAATTAATAATTGTTGTTCTCAATTGATTATTACTAATCAACATTATCCGACCTGTGACAAGCAATTCTTTAATGGCTGCAGGGCTGTCAATAGCATCTGCAAAAACGTGTGAGCTAGCAAGTACCTTACAATGATCTTTCGTCATGGTGAAGTTATCATCGCTTTGGTTAAAATAAAGACCTACCTCTTCCATTAACAATTTATTAATCTTCGAACTTTCAACTCTCTCTTCTTCACGACTAATCACCATTGATATACCATCATGAAGCTGAGTGAGGTATTGATACTCAAGGCGATTATTTTCACCATCTGTTCTCCACTCATCTACTTGAAGACCTATAAATATACCTACCACAACGATCATGACTTCAATAATGACTACAAACCAGTCTTGTTCTTTAATACCTTTTGCTATGCGTTTTATTATCATGAATTACTTCCCTTTTGGTCAGTATAAAGTAAGGGAGTAGGAATGCAATATTGGAAGAGCTGAACGGCATCTCATCGAACAAAGCCGTCATGACTGATGCTGCTTATCATCACACAAGAGACATACCAATGAGGTTTTAATTTGAGTATTGAATGACACTTTGATACGATAAAATTCTTCCTCTCTCTACAGAAAATAAAGGAGTATCAATGTTCTCACTGACTCAAATTATCCGCAGAGCAAGTCAAATCAATAGTGATGGCATTGCGACACATGATGGTGAGCGACGTCAAACATGGAACCAATTAATTGATAAGGTTGGGAGGTTTGCTGGAGGACTACGACGTTTAAGTCTTGGAGATGGTGACTGCGCAGCAATACTGGCACTTAATAGCGACCGATATTTTGAATTCATGTTTTCTGTACCCTGGGCTGGTGGTATTTTCCAACCTATCAACACGCGTCTGGCTGGACCAGAAATTATTTACTGGCTCAATGATTCTGACGCTAAAATATTGTTTGTCGATAGTAGTTTTGCACCTCTTATATCAACAATTAAGAGTCAACTAACACAGGTTAAATATTTTGTTTTTATTGATGAAGGTGAATTACCCGGTGGCTATACCTCATATTCAGATTTAATCGACTGTGACCCTATTGAAGATCGAGGAAGGCATGGTGATGATGTAGCTGGTCTTTTCTATACTGGAGGCACCACAGGTCGCTCTAAGGGAGTCATGTTATCTCATTCAAACTTGGCTATGAATGCACTACAATGTTTATCAACGCAGGAATTTAGACGAGCAGATCGCTTTCTCCACGTAGCCCCAATGTTCCATATTGCTGATGCCATATTTTGCATGATGACTGCCACTGTAGCTGGAGCAAATTATTTCAAGCCAGGGTTTGAACCATTGTCAACTTTAGCTGCAATTGAAGAGTATAAAATCGAACGGATATTGCTTGTTCCAACTATGATCAGTATGACTGTTAATCATCCTGATATTGACACCTTTGATCTGACAAGTTTAAAGACGCTCATTTATGGAGCATCACCCATGCCAGAATCAGTAATCAAAAAGACAATAGATGTATTACCAGATACAGAACTAAATCAAGCCTATGGGCAAACTGAAACATCCCCAATCATCACTATATTACTACCCGAAAGGCACGTGTTTGATGGGCCTTTAGCTGGCAAAACAAAATCGGCAGGTCAAAGCGTACCTGGAATAGATCTCGCTATTATGGATGAACAGTGCCAACCAGTTGCTGCTGGTGTTGTCGGTGAGATCTGTATGCGTGGGCCTAACATGATGGTCGGTTATCACAATATGATTGAACAAACCGAAAAAACTATTGTAGAGGGTTGGTTACACACGGGTGATGGAGGCTATCTTGATGAGGATGGTTTTTTATTTATCGTTGACCGTGTCAAAGACATGATTATCTCGGGTGGTGAAAATGTTTATTCGGCTGAAGTTGAGAACGCAATTTACCAACAGGCGGCAGTTAGTCAATGTGCAGTCATTGGAATTCCTCATGATAATTGGGGAGAACAAGTTCATGCAATTGTGGTTTTACATGAAGCTCAGAGTCTTAGTGAAGAACAATTAATAGAGCATTGTAAATCATTAATTGCTGGCTTCAAGTGTCCTCGTTCAGTGGCATTTCAAACAGAGCCTCTACCTCTGTCTGGCGCTGGTAAAATCCTTAAAACAGAGCTGCGTAAACCTTACTGGTCCGATAGCGAAAGAAATATAAACT
Organism: Enterobacterales bacterium; assembly: GCA_047618765.1. Classification (GTDB taxonomy): domain Bacteria; phylum Pseudomonadota; class Gammaproteobacteria; order Enterobacterales. The sequence continues at coordinate 7,122 of JBLHLI010000037.1, forward strand.
AGTGTGGTTTATAAAAAATATCCAATGTTTCTAGTGCTAATAAAAGTGTATTTGCTGTTTTGTCTCCATCCACATTTTTAACAACCGTAACAGCATGTTCATGATCGAGACAAAGGATCAACATGGTCGTACCCCCAACACTACCGCCACTGTGAATTACTACTCGTGGATGTTGTCTCATAATATCAATATATTGCTTATATTTTTCCTCGTACTGTTTATATCGCTTGAGATAATTGTCGAAGCCCACTTGCCAACCAATGCCAAAATTTGATTCTGACTCTTTAACTTGCTTTGTTAGCATCATCTCTAGTGTTCCAGCTTTTAAATACCCTGGGTTGGTATGAGCCATTGCAAAAGTCACTACGTCTGATGGCGATGAAAGTATCCCGCCACCGGCATACTTATTACTGTTGTTTACGTAGGTTGAGACATTTAATTTATTGTTTGAGAAAGTGTATGATGTTTGTCGATTAGAGATGTTGACTGATGCTTGATCCAAAACAGTATTTGTCATTTTTAACGGCACAAAAACCTGCTCACTCATAATTTGCCCAAATGATTGTCCCATGGTCTTTTCCATTACCGCACTGACCAGTGTCCAACCATAAGTTGAGTAACTGTGATCAGTGCCAGGGTCATACAACAAATTATCGTTCTTAAAGATATTCAAACTGGTTACAGAATCTGGATATTCAACAGTTGATAAAAACTCATTGCCTTTATAATGACGGATTCCAGATGTGTGATTCGTCAATTGCTTTAAAGTTATTTTTTTGTGCTTTTTCGGCCACTCTTTAACTGTTTCCCTAACATCAGCATTCAAATCAATCTTGCCCTGTTCAAGAAGACGCATCAGTGCCGTAGCTGTGAACACTTTGGCCACACTACCAATACGTAATTTTGTTTCTCTGGTCATTGGTATCTTTTTTTCAATATCAGCATAACCAAAGCCCTGGGCCCAGACTAGACCCGACTGATCAGCGACAGCGAGACTTATTCCAGGAACTGATTCTGAACTAGCTGCTTCTGTAAATAAGTTCATTGCCAAGTCAATCGTTGTTACAGATGCTTTATCGGCAATTATCACACTACATAGGGATATCTGGGCGATCAGCCAGATTGATTTAATCAGAGTTTTCATATTTAATTCTATGCCTTTTCCGTATATTGTTTAATTAATTAATTGTCAGGCCAGTATTTTCTATACTACACGATCTAATGCTATTCAAAACTGCTTAAAAAATTACTTAACAACTCATTCAACTGCTGTTGCTCATCAACCAATAGACCGGAAGTAAGCTTAGCATGGGAGTCGAATGACTCTGAATATCGTACTATTTTGATACATAATGTTTCTTACCTTGAATGTTTATAAAATAGTTACTTAAATTGATGTACCCTATCATTTTGTTATTCTTAAGGAAAAGAACATGAATATCGCCAACATAAAAAGCTTCTTATACATTACGACCATGCTCATCACTACATTAGTACTTGTGGCATGCCAAGGAGGGAAAGATCCACAATCAGCTATGGAAGAAGCAAATCTAGAGAAAGCTATATATTGCATGGATATACTAGAAAATAAACACGACCTTAAAGCGGCGCGCGATGAATGTTTTTCTGAAAACTATATCCAACACACTCCTTGGATTGCAGATGGTAGAGACGCGGTGTTAACTATATTTGCAAGCAGATTTAAAAAGTATCCTGATTTTGCAATGGAAATTAAACGCACTAGTGCTGATGACGATTTAGTTTGGATGCATCTTCATACTAAAAGGACACCAGACATACTGGGTAACGCTGTCATCAATATTTTCAGGATGAAAGATGGCAAATTTGCCGAACATTGGAATGTTGGGCAAGCAGTGCCAGAGAAATCAGCAAATGACAACACCATGTTTTAAATCAAACTTGCTGAACCAAACGGAACGCACTCTTGCGCGAAGAGTAAAGTTAACTACATTTACTCTTCGCGAGTTTAGAAACCAGTTTCAAAGATAGTTTTTAATCTATTTAACCCCTTGCCTTTATTCGTTATTTTCCATGCCATGTATAACTCATGGGGGGATGGTTTCTCTGCTAATTCAATCAAAACAAGATCGCCTGCCTCAATATGATGTTTGACCATACATGTTGGTAAATGACCAAAGCCTATTCCTGCAAGAATAGCTTCAATTTTCAAAGCAATAGAACTAACAAAAAAGTGTTTGCTTCCTTCGATTATATTAACTGACCTTGGAATTTCATATTGCGCAGAGTCATGAACAACAACGCTGCGATATTTTGTTAGGTCGCTAGGCTCAATAGTCTGTTTAGCCTTTGATAATTCATGTGATTTACTCACCACCAAAACCGTCTCTAATTCCAGTATTTTTATTGCTCGGATACCTTTCTGATTAGGCACTGGTGAAGGTGCCCCAATAACTAAATCTACCCTGTCCTCAATCAATGCTTCCCAAGTACCATTCATTACCTCTTCTTGCACATCAATCTCAACATTTTGATGCTCAGCTAAAAAGCCTTGTATACCAGTAAAAACTGGTTTGATATCCATAATTGAATCGCAAGCAATACGAATTTTCGATTCCCAACCATTAGCAATCGTTTGAGTTTGCTCTGAGAGTGAATTTATTGCATACAAGACTTTACGGCCCTCTGCCAATAAATGTTTGCCTGCTGGAGTAAGAACAGCTCGACGACCTTGGCGTTGAAATATGGTGACATTTAACTGCTCTTCCAGTTTTTGAACTACATAGGAAAGCGCTGAAGGCACTTTATTTAATTGCTCTGCAGCAGCAGCGTAACTGCCGCGATATTCAATGGCATCTAAGACAACTAACGCTTCAATGGTTATTGGTGATGCTTTCATATTATTTTATCCAAATATTTAATTGTTCAAATTATTTGATGATATTAAGCAAATAATAAGGGTTATTCAATTGCAACTCAACGTATAAAATAGCTACACACTCAATTAACAACACTTAAGGTAACCATTATGAATATTACAAGCATCACTAACAGCATCACAAAAACTGAAGAATCTTTAATGACTATTCCATTACGGTTAATAGCAGGTGTTCTTTTTGCCGCTCATGGCTCACAAAAGCTTTTCGCTTGGTTTGGCGGTTACGGTTTAGATGGCACAGGACAATGGATGGAATCTATAGGTCTTGCACCAGGCTACTTAATGGCATTGCTTGCGGGAAGTGCTGAATTTTTCGGCGGCATATTTCTAATTGTTGGCTTTCTTACTAGACCAACAAGCCTTGTCTTAGCCATTACCATGATTGTTGCCATTTTTACTGTGCATATAAATAACGGCATGTTCATGAGTAACAATGGTTACGAGTTTGGATTATCACTCATAGCAATAACACTTGCCCTACTTATTCAAGGCGGTGGGAAATATTCAATTGATGGCAAAATTTACAGTGCTCTAAACAACCAATAGAAATGCTATTGGTTCAACTAACAAAATTAAGGAGTTTGTCATGGGATTAATAGTCAACGGTAAATGGGTTGATCAATGGTATGACACCGACAAAAGTGAAGGTACCTTTGTTCGTCAAGATAGTCGTTTTAGGGATCAAATTTCATCAGAAGATGGTAGTCAGTTTAAACCAGAAGCAGGACGTTACCATTTATATGTTTCATTAGCCTGTCCCTGGGCACATAGAACACTTATATTCCGAAAGTTAAAGCAACTTGAAGATGTTATTTCTGTGAGT
>JBLHLI010000038.1:0-10762 GCA_047618765.1 Enterobacterales bacterium
AACCAGTTAATGCTGTTAAGGCTGCGCCGGTACCGACTAATATTCGTGCTTCATTCATCATATGAAACATGTACATCAAGCCTTTGTGTTCTTCACCAACTAGGTAGGCAACAGCACCCTCTTTTTCGCCGAAACTAAGGGCAGTAGAGGTATGTCCTCGGCCGCCCATTTTATGAAATAATCCTGCTAGTGCTACGTCGTTACGCTCACCGAGACTGCCATCATCATTAACTAAAAACTTTGGTACGATAAATAGTGAAATACCTTTTACACCTTTAGGTGCTCCTTTGATGCGAGCCAATACCAAATGCACAATATTTTCATTGAGATCATGGTCACCACCAGAGATGTATATTTTATTACCGCTTAAGCGGTATTCACCCTGTTCATCTTTAACTGCTGTAGTGATCAGATCTGCAAGTCCAGAACCTGCACCAGGTTCGGTCATTGCCATAGTACCGGCAAATCTGCCTTCACGCATTGGATGAACCCATGTCTCTATTTGCTCTTTACTACCATGGGCTTCGATTAAGTTGCAATTGGCATGAGTCAAGGATATATAACCCAGGGTGGTACTGGCCACAGCAGAAAGATATGAAAATACGCAGCTTGCTGCCACTTGAGGTAATTGCATACCTCCCATCTCATAATCTGATGTTGGCGCACTAAGTCCACTTGCTATAACGGTATCTAAGGCTACTTTAATCTCTGGGATCATTTGTATCTTTTCGCCATCAAAAGTAGGCTCGTTTGAATCTACTTTTTGACGAATAGGAAGAAAATACTTTTCTGCAATGGTTTGAGCAGTATCAATAGCGCCGTTAATAGTTTCCCTATCATGATCTTGATATTTCTCGCGATTTGTCATCGATTCAACATCAAATATCTCATATAGGTAAAACTCAAGGTCACGACGATTGATAATAGGTGCAGCCATAATATTGTCCTAAAAGGCTATTGATACTGTAGTTGATACTGTAGTTGATAGTGTTATTGAACATTGATGAATCATAATAATATATTATTATATTGAGAAAGTAATGCTGTCTCCTAGGTGACAATAGTGGAGATTGAACATTCGATATTAAAATCTATATTCGAACCACACTACACCACGAAAAAGTTAGATTCAGTTAAAGGCACTGGAATGGGACTAGCTGTAGTTCATGGTATAGTTCATAAAATCAAGGGACACATACTACCCGGAGGGTCATGGGCAAGACGTTGATTTAAAAGGAAAAAAATGGTGGCCCCTCCCTGACTCGAACAGGGGACCTGCCGATTATGAGTCGGATGCTCTAACCAACTGAGCTAAGGGGCCATTTAGAAGTCGGAGTTTACTGAAAACTAACCCTACCTGCAATTTCTATTTGTTATTTATCTATTTTTTAATGGCTTCTACCGACTAACCGCGACTATTCATCAACTAGCCAGCCTTTTGAAACTGCAAGATCAATTTGTTCACAAGCATATTGCCATAATTGAGGGGCTGATTGAGTTAAGTATTCATTACGCTTTAAAACCTGAGTTTTTTTAACAGCATGTATAGACCAACTGCCACCGTTGTTTTGCATATTTTGAAGTAGAGGCAACATTCTATCCATAGCTTTAGCAAACTTCGCATCAGCGGTGTCAGCTTTTTCAAATTCAAGCCATAGGTCTCTGGTCATTTCAAATTGCTTTTCAGGTAGTAATCCAAATAATCTATTGGCAGCAATAAGTTCTATTTCTTCTTGTTTATCAAGTTCAGATTGATCAGCAAATGCAAAGGTGTCACCGGCATCAATTTCCACAATGTCATGAATCAGAAGCATGTTAACGACTCTGGAGAGTTCAACATCAGCCTCTGCATACTGATGAAGAATGCCTGCCATCATGGCAACGTGCCAACTGTGCTCGGCACTATTTTCATTTCTATTGTTATCTACACTGACAAATGTTTTTCGATAGACAGCTTTTAAATTATCAAGCTCTAAGATAAATTCTAATTGCTTATTCAAGTGATTCATATTGTTTCCTTTGTTTGCATTGATACTAGTTGTTAGTTTTCTTGTTGTCTATTTATTATTGCCCTTGAGCGTGTTATCTTTTCTATCATACTAAGGAGAACTTAAATGATTGAACAAGCTATTAAAAAATGGCACAGCTTTGTAAATACAAGGCAAGGTAATATTTTAGATGAGTTACTTGCTGATGACGTTGAGTTCTACTCTCCAGTTGTTTTTAAGCCGCAACAAGGAAAGGCTATCACTAAAATGTATCTTACTATTGCAGCGGCAACGTTTAGTGGTGGTAAAGGTGCTCCGAGCGATGACAATAGTAATAAAGGTATTGAAAACTTCCATTACATAAAAGAAGTCTTAATGGATAATTATGCCGTTCTAGAATTTGAATCTGAACTTCAGGGCATTTATATTAATGGTGTGGATATTATTACTTTTAATGATAATGGCCAAATTACAGAATTTAAAGTTATGATGAGACCAATACAGGCAGTGAATGCGATGCATCAGCAGATGAAAAAGATGCTAAATATAGATTAATTATGCATTCACACAATCACTAATAAATAAGACATTAACTATGAAAACAAAAAAAGAAATTGTAGAAAATTGGCTACCGCGATATACCGGTGTAGCTTTGGAAGATTTTGGTGACTATATACTATTGACTAACTTTCATAATTATATAGAAATGTTTGCGGAAAAGTTTAACACAACCGTAAACGGTGAAGACAAGCCGATGCAAACAGCTACAGCCAATGGTATTACCATTATCAATTTTGGTATGGGTAGCGCCATGGCGGCAACCGTTATGGATTTACTCAGTGCCGTGTCACCTAAAGCGGTATTGTTTTTAGGAAAATGTGGCGGCTTAAAAAAGAAAAATAAAATTGGCGACCTAGTCCTACCCATTGCAGGAATAAGAGGGGAAGGTACCAGTAATGATTACCTGCCAGCTGAGATTCCAGCACTACCTTCATTTCGTTTGCAACGAGCCGTTTCATCGGTCATTAAAAAGCAAGAACTCGATTATTGGACTGGAACTGTTTACACCACCAACAGAAGAGTTTGGGAACATGATGATGAGTTTAAAGAGTATTTAAGAATAACTCGTGCCATGGCTGTGGATATGGAAACGGCGACCATCTTTACAGTGGGGTTTGTCAATCAAATTCCTCGAGGCGCATTACTTTTAGTCTCTGATAGCCCAATGACTCCCGATGGTGTGAAGACATCTGAGAGTGATAAAAAAGTAACCTCAGACTTCGTTATTAGACATCTGCAAATAGGCATCGATTCATTGTTAGAGCTAAGAGATTCTGGGGAATCAGTTAAACACATGCGGTATTCTGAAGATCAATAAAAGCATACATCCTTGTTTTGAATATGCTATTAATAGATTCAAAAATCAATCAAGGAATTTACTATGTACAAAGTGAGTAATTTTTCGAAGTGCAAATGGAGTTCAATATTAGTCGCTTTATGTCTGACTAACAGTTCATTAATCAGTGCAGATGATGCAAAAAAATCTGCAAAAGTTAAAGCGGCCGTCCCTGAACTTGTCGAAGTTGTCACAGAACATAGTGCAAAGTTTAATGGCCAAAAAGTTACTTATAAAGCCGTTGCAGGAGAGGTTGCACTTAAGAATGATAAGGGTGAGGTTACAGGTCATTTATTTTCAACCAGCTATCTTCGTACAAATCATAAACAGGGCAGTGCAAGACCAGTAACATTTGTTTTTAATGGTGGGCCAGGTTCAGCCTCACTTTGGCTGCATATGGGATCATTCGGGCCAAAGCGGGTCTTAGTTAATAGCAAGGCTGATGAAGATGATGGCGCTGCTCCTTATCCGCTTGTTGATAATCCAGATAGTCTTTTAGATCAAACCGACTTGGTTTTTATCGACCCTATTGGAACTGGATACAGCCGGTTAGTTGGAAATGGTAAGCCAGAAGATTATTGGGGCTTAAAAGCGGATACAGATTCAATTGCAGAATTTATTCGCATCTGGATCACTAAGCATAAACGCTGGAATGCACCTAAATACATAATTGGTGAAAGCTATGGTAGCCCGAGAGCTGTTGGCGTTACTCGTGCCCTAAGACAAAATGGTCAGGATATTGCCTTAAACGGTATTGTGATGATCTCTCAAGCAATGGACTATACGGGGAGCTCACCTTTTGATGATAACCTCATTGGCTATGTTACCTTTTTCCCTACTTATGCAGCACTAGCTCATTATCATGGTAAAGCAGGCCAAAATGAATCTGCTGAGTCCTTCATTGAAAAAAGCCGCCAGTTTGCTGTCAACGAATACCTACCTGCATTGTTTAAAGGCAATGGCTTATCAAATTCGGATAAAGAGCGCCTAGCTGAAAAGATGTCTCAATTTATCGGTTTAGATAAAGAATATATTTTGCGCTCAAACTTACGTGTTCTAGTTGGTCGGTTTGCCAAAGAATTATTGCGTGATCAAGGCCTAAGCTTAGGTCACCTAGATGGTCGCTATAAAAGTAGTGAAATCGATCAAGTCGCATCTAGAACTAATGGTGATGCTGCCAGTGATAGTATTGGAAGCGCCTATACGGCAGCTATAAATCATTACTTTCAAACATCACTCGGCGTAAATCTTGACAGGCAGTACAGAATTCGTCATCCAAAAATCGGCGAACATTGGGACTGGAAACCTATCGTGGATAATCCCTTTGGCGATGTGGAGTTTATGAACGTTTCCCGTATTCTTAGTACACAAATGCGCAAGAATAAAGATTTGAAAATACTGGTTGCTAGCGGTTATTTTGACTTGGTAACGCCATTTTTTGATGCTGAATATACTTTTGCAAGACATGGTTTTCGTAAAGAACAGGTGACTATGACCTATTATCCTGGAGGTCATATGATGTATGTAAATGACGAATCATTTGATCAACTAACCAAGGATGTGAGAGCTTTCCTGTCTAATAAATAAACCATTGAGTCTACAGAAAAAGGGTTATAAATGATTGATTGCCAAAAAGAACTTTTTGATATTCCTGAAGGAATAACCTATCTCAATGCTGCTTATATGGGCCCCATCACTAAAGAAGCTGCGAAGATTGGTAAACAAGCTGTGGAAAATAAGTTAAATCCTTGGTCAATTACCATCAATGATTTTTTTGAGACGCCTAATAAAATTTATGAGCTAGCATCAAAATTGATCGATGCTGAAGCTTTGGATATGGCTATAATTCCTTCAGTCTCATACGGCATTGCTAATGCTGCAAAAAACATCACTTTATCTAAAGGTCAAAAGATTATTGTCATGGCTGATGAATTTCCATCTAATGTTTATCGGTGGAAGGAGTTAGCTAAAGAACAGGGAGCCATTATTGAGACGGTTAATTGGCCAGAAGGTGGCGACTGGACTGCAGCAATTTTAGAGGCTATTGATGATAATACAGCGCTGGTTGCTACGGCGAATGCTCATTGGACTAATGGAACAAGAATAGATCTGGTTGCCGTTGGAAAAAAAACCAGAGCGGTTGGTGCCTCCCTAGTGCTAGATTTGACCCAGACATTGGGTGTCATGCCTTTCTCGGTAAAAGAGGTTGATCCCGATTATATGATCGCAGGTTGTTATAAGTGGCTACTCGGTCCTTACTCTTTTGGTTTGATGTATGTTGCACCCCGTAACCAAAATGGTAAGCCCATTGAAGAGAGTTGGATAACTCGTAAGGGTGCAGATGATTTTGCGCGTCTTGTCGATTATAAAGAGGAATATGAGCCAGGTGCTCGCCGTTTTGACATGGGTGCAAAAAGTAATTTTATCAATGCACCAATAGCCGCATCGGCATTAACCTTGATTAATGATCTCGGTGTTGAAAATATCTCAAACTATATAAAATCATTGACTGATTATGCGGCTGAGCGAGCAATGGCTATTGGTCTAAATGTAGCTAAAGCAGAGCAACGTATACCAAATTTAATCGGTATAAATTTTAAGGATGGCGTACCTGCACATCTTGCATCAGCGTTAGCAGCCAAGCAAATATTTGTCAGTGTACGTGGTGATAGCATTCGAGTAGCTCCCCATATCTATAATGATAAAACAGATATTGACCGGCTTTTTTCTGTGCTGGAAAGTGAATTTTCTAGCAAGTAATCTATTATTAAAACCTTCTCAAGGGTGAATAAGCACTAAGGTCTAAATCAGTTGGCTCATCATTGATAAGCTGTGCGATTAACCGCGCCGATATTGCAGCTTGAGTTAATCCAAGATGTTGATGACCAAAAGACAAATAAAGCCCTTGTAATTGTTCAATTTTGCCAATTACGGGCAGAGAGTCTGGTAGTGTAGGCCTACAACCCATCCACTTCGATGTTATTTCACTGTGTTCTGTTTCAGGGATAAGAGCATTGGTGTGCTTCATTAGAATATCAGCACGTTTGTAATCGGCCTTTGCATCAACGCTTGCAAATTCCACAGTGCCTGATAATCGTGTTCCACTACTTAAAGGAGTCATAATAAAATTTCTTTCAGCAGAAGAGATGGGACGATGAAGAGGAGACTGACCCTTTAACATCAGGTGATATCCGCGCTCTGTTTCTAGTGGAATGTTAACGCCAATTCCAGCTAAAAGCTTGGCTGACCAGGCACCGGCAGCTAACACGACTTTGTCAAATTGATAGGTTTTTGAAGATGAATACAATTTCCAGTCAGATGCTACTGGTTCTAGACGGTTGATCTTATCTCTAATAAGTACTCCACCTTGGCTTAAGAAGTGCTCTGCCAACTTATTTACTACACCTTCAGGGTCAATCATATGTGAAGTATCTGAATAATAAATACCTGCTTTAACATGAGTAGAAACGGCTGGTTCTAAATCAAAAAGCTCATCTCGACCTAAAGACTGGGCTGTTACTGAGTAGGGTTTAAGTTTTTCTAATTCTCGCTTTACAACAACGGAAGCATTCTTAGTTTCATACAGGCAAATTTGTCCCACACTCTTATGAAACCCAGATAAGTTTGTTTTATCCAAGAGTTTCAACCAAGTCGATAAGGAATGCTGATTCAGTTGATTAATTGCTTCAGTTGAGTTCTGGATACGGGTCTTATTCAGTGCAAAAAGACTAAATCGTAAGAACCAGGGTAACAATGAGAAGAAGTGAGACCACTGTATGGTCAGTGGGCCTTTGGGGTCCAATAACATTATTGGAACTCTGGCTAATAACTCAGGAGACGCTAAAGGAAATGGTAGACAGGTAGCTATATGACCGGCGTTACCTTTTGAGCACTTTTCGGCGATGCCATTGTCATCAATTAAAGTGACTTTATAGCCTTTATCTTGAAGTTCAATAGCGGTAGTAACACCGATAACTCCAGCACCAATAATGGCAATATTATTTTTGTCTGTAGTCATTATTCTGTAGCATTTTTTGTATTACTTTCTGAATTACTTTCGTTATGAAGAATGTTGGTAACATTGGCTTGATGATTAAACACATAATCAGCTGCAATCAGATCACTGAGAGCAGTACCAACTGATTTAAATAGGGTGATGTCCGTTTGATTTTGTCGCGCATTATTTCCATTGCCGATTATACCTTTACAAAGATCTGCCAACTCTCCCTTAACATGAGACTCATCAATATCGCCTTCGGCTATAGGGATCAATAATTCACCGGCTTCATTCAATACATTGGCCTTACTGTCCACATAAACCTGAGCTCTGGTAATTGCCAAGGTATCACATTCACGCCTATCGGCATGGTGATTACCAATGAGATCAAGATGTGCACCTGGCTTTAACCATTCTCCTAAAATTAAAGGCTTGGGAGAACCTGTGGCACAACTGATGATATCTGCTTTTCTGGCATTTTCTTCAATTGATTGGGCAACACTAAAATCAATGTTCTTATACTTAGCCTGCATTGTAGCGACTAAATCTGATGCTTTATTCTCATCGCGACCCCAAATGCTAACCGTTGAAATGTTGCGTACTGCAAGGTGAGCTTCGATCATATACGTCGCTAAATTACCCGTTCCTAAAAGCAATAAATGTGTTGAATCTTCTCTAGATAAATACCTGGAGGCTAGGCCTGAAACACAGGCAGTACGCCATAAAGTAATTCTAGTGCCATCAACTAGTGCTAATGGTTCACCCGTGTTGCGGGAAAACAGCATGATTTTGGAGTATATGCTCTCAAGTCCTTTAATAGTGCTAGTTGCATTGGTTGGGAAATAGGTAAAAGCTTTAACACCAATAACTCGCTCATTCCAGGCAGGTAGTACGGCAAAAGCATTATGAGATGGATCACCCGGCAATAGTTCAAACACCTGCCGAATAGGCATATGATATTCTTCGGAGAAACCTTCTGCTAAGGCATCAATTAGACCATTAAAGCTCAAGCTTTGGTGCACTTGATGTTTATCAATAATAAGCATTATCTATTTCCTTTATGACGGTTTGCTGCTCTTAAGTACTTTAATTCTAATTTCATGTACTATAAGTTTATATTGTGTACAATTGTACAGAATAGATTTTAGTCTGTAACGAACAATTTTGATATGTTATCACTTTTGAAAGTTAGGTCTGTGTAAATAGGCTCTAGGTAACCGTTTACCTCAGTGAAATAATAATGAAATTGAAGGGTTTATGAAATCAAAAATAACTGACACCATCAAGCAAGATATCAAAAGTCATATTCAATCTGATGCAGAGTTGCCTTTTAATTTAACACTCGGCGCTATTGCCGATTATTACTCAGTCAGTTTAACGCCAGTACGCGAAGTGGTTGCTGAGCTTGTTGATGAAAAAATCATTATCAGAAAATCGAATGGTCGTTTAGAAAGACCCTTCGGATCTCAAGCGAAGAAAAACACAACTGCTAGTAGAATTACTAAGACAAAAAAAAGTGTTAATTTGAATTCTGAATTAGATGAAAAGGTGATGACTTATATTGTTCAACTTAGTTTGCAACAACATTCAGATTATTTAAGAGAAGAGGCAACAGCACAAAAATATCATACTGGCAGGACCATTATGCGACAGGTGTTTTCCCGTTTAGCCGGTGCTGGATTTTTAGAGCATGTACCCCGCTGTGGTTGGAAAGTTCGAATAATTCGTGAAAAGGATATGTCAGATTACTTAGAGATCAGAGAAATTCTTGAACTGAAAGCGCTAAAGCTTGCACGACCTTATTTTAATAAAGATGAGTTGAAATGTTTATTAGAATCGAATGTTGTCAATGATAATCCCTTGTTAGCGTCACTTGATAATGATCTACATAACTACTGGATCAGACTTTGTGATAATAAGTATATTCAAGACTTCTTTTATCGCCATGGAAGTTTCTATTCGGCGGTTTTTGTCTATGCTTCACTCGGTGATAATGTGCTATCAAATATGGCGCAAGAACACCGCGATATCCTTGAATGTTTATTAGCGGAGGATTGGCAGGAAGCTGAAAAATCCCTTGTTAAGCATATCAGAGAACAGAAAGAAAACCTGCTCGAACAGGTTCGCTTCTGATTATTGCTTACTAGTAAAAAATGCTACTTATGAGTGATAGCCAAAAGGATCATCAATTGAAAAAGACGGTTCTGTAAACCACTTTGCCCCAGTATCGGTCATATAGAAATGATCTTCTAAACGAATACCAAACTCATCTGGTATTACTAGCATGGGCTCGTTACTAAAACACATACCTTTAGCCAGGGGTGTGTCATCGTTTTTAACGAGATAGGGCCATTCATGGATATCGAGTCCACAACCATGACCGGTTCGATGGGGTAAGCCGGGAACCTTGTAATCTGGTCCTAAGCCCTTTGACGTTAGATAATCTCTAGCAGCAATATCGACTTCTCCACAGGCAACACCAATTTGTGCTTTTGCGAACGCTCTTGCTTGGGCTTCTTTTTCAATGGCCCAGATTTCACGTTGTCGAGCATTGGGTTCACCAAAAACATAAGTACGAGTAATGTCTGAGTTGTAACCCTGAACTAAACAGCCAGTATCAATTAATACGATTTCATTTTCTTCTAAGTTTTTCGGGTTTTTAACACCGTGGGGAAACGATGAATCAACGCCAAATAAGACAATACAGAAAGATGAGCCACGAGCTCCAACTTTTTGATGTGCTTGATCTATAAAGTCAGTGACCTCGATAGTGCTAATACCGGGCACCAAAATACTAGCCACTGCCTTATGAACTTCAATTGTCATGGTTTTAGCTTGTTGCATTAAAGCAAGTTCGTTCTCTGATTTTTGCATACGACAACCAGCAGTCACCGATTTTGCACTGACATAATCAAGGTGGGGAGCTGCTTGTGATAAGCCGTCACTAAGGAAAAAATTACTTGACTCATCTATACCAATTTTACCTTCTGAGATACCTAGCTTGCGAAGAACTTCTGTCACCAAGGTGTAAGGGCATTCATCCTCCTGCCAAGAATTCACATGACCTTCGATCTGCATAAAACCGAGCAAAGTATTCACTTCAAAATATGGAGCTATATATTCAAGCTCTCCATTAGCAGTCAACACGGCGCCAACTAGTCGTTCACTTGCGCGCCAAGATGTACCAGTAAAATAATACAAGTTGGTGCCTGCATTCAGATAGATTGCCTCTAAACCTTGCTGTTTTATTAACGATTGCGCTTTTAGTAATCTTTGTGAATATTCTTCAAGCTTTATAGGTTGCACAGAGGACGTCATATCTGACAAGTCTGCTAAAGCTTCTGATTGTGATTTTCCGCCAACACCAATAGTCATTGAACC
>JBLHLI010000039.1:0-10722 GCA_047618765.1 Enterobacterales bacterium
CAGGCATTATTCATGCTGATAAAATAGCTATTATTGGCGACCCGCTATTTCCTGCAGTAATCATTGATGAAATAAGCAATAGAACAGAAGCTGTCTATTTAGCAGATAAGCAATTTAAACATCTGGATCAAGACTTAGATTGGACATGGAGTAATGATAATTGTGGCCCTTGGCATTTAGAACACCTTAGCTTCCCAATATCAAATGCTTCTGCAGCCATTCAGGCTTGGACATTGTTATTTAATGAAGAGCCACTTTCAGAAGGTTTTTTAAGAGATGCGCTTTATAATATTCATCTATCAGGACGATTTGAAGTAGTTAAAGAAGAGCCTTTAGTCATACTCGATGTTGCCCATAATCCTCAAGCATTTAGAGCCCAGTTAGGTCTTCTTAAGAGAAATAAGTGTATTGGTAAAACTCATTTTGTACTGGGTATGCTACAAGACAAAAACGCTAAAGCTTGTATTGATGAGGTTAAATCGATGGTTGATTTTTGGTATTTATGTGACTTAGATACCGACCGTAGTATTGCGGCTGATAATTTGAAAAGCTTAGTTAATGATGGAGAATCGAGCTCAAAGGTCATTGGATGTTATTCATCACCATTAGAGGCCTATAGTGCTGCAACTGAAAATGTTCAGACAATAGATAGAATTATTGTCACTGGATCATTTTATACAGTGGCACCAATATTAAAGAAATTTCAGTTGAGTCAATAAATTATCTATCCATAGTACATTGATATAGCATAAACTGTAGTTGAATAATTAGACTATTGCCTAGAATTGAGAGGAAAATGTGAATACAGAACCTAATATAAAATATAGAGTGACAGGAGCTTTAGTGTTAATAGCCCTTGCTGTTATATTTTTACCTTTATTACTCGACGGGCAGAAAAAGAATCAAATTTTAGAATCCAACATACCTGATAAACCTGTAACAGGGGAAATTATTCTTATTAATATCGCTGACACTGAAAAAGCTAATGAACAGTTAAAGAACAACGCTGAACAGGGGAATAATGAGACTGCTGAGCAAGAGCAACCAGTTATAGAAAATGAAAAAGTAAAAGAAGTTATTGCTAATTCGAAAAAAGTAGAAAAAGATAACATTGAAACAAAGACTTCTGACACTCAAACAATAAAAATAGCTGAACAAAAGCCAATAGCTAAATCGCCAGTTACTAAACCTCCTGTTACTATACCTGTAGATAATACTCAGAAGGAGCGAGCAGATAGACCAAAATATAAGTCTTCAGCCTATGTAATACAAATTGGTAGTTTCAGCAAGAAGAGTAGTGCTCAAAAAATAGTCGATAATTTAAAAGCAGCTGGTTTCAAAGCTTATCTCAAACAAGGCAAGTCTAATGGTAAATCAATAAACCGAGTACTTGTTGGGCCTGAATTAAAACATGATAAAGCCGCGTCTCAGTTATCAGCTATAGATAAAATATCAGGATTAAAAGCAATAGTACTGAGTTATGATCCCCTTAAACATTAAGGTGGTTTCATTACAAATTCAGCTAAATAATTCTAGTATAATTTAGCTGTCATAACGTAGAATATGCTGCATCTAATCGTATAACCTTTTTGTATAAATAAGTGGCCAAAAAATGTGTGGAATTGTAGGAATCGTTGGACAAGAACCTGTTAATCAACGTATTTATGATGCGTTAACTGTATTACAACATCGTGGTCAGGATGCAGCAGGGATTGTGACATATAATGATGGTCACTTAGCTCTTCGTAAATCCAATGGTCTAGTAAGAGACGTTTTTTCAACCCGTCATATGCATCGACTTGTCGGTAACAGTGGTATTGGACATGTCCGTTATCCTACAGCTGGTAGTTCAAGCTCAGCAGAAGCTCAGCCTATCTATGTTAATTCTCCTTACGGTATAACACTTGCTCATAACGGTAATTTAACAAACGCTGAAGATTTGGTAGATGACTTAGCTAAAACTGACCGTCGTCATATTAATACCTCCTCAGATTCAGAAGTATTACTCAACGTCTTTGCCCATGAGCTACAACAATGTACTCATCATCAAATGCAAGCAGATGATATTTTTAAGGCAGTGAGCGCAGTACATAATCGCTGCAAAGGAGCCTACGCAGCTGTCGCGGTTATAAATGGACATGGAATGGTTTGTTTTAGAGATCCCTATGGAATTCGTCCTGTTGTTTATGGCAAACGAGAGACAGAGCTAGGGACTGAATACATGGTCGCCTCTGAAAGTGTTGCCTTAGATGCACTTGGCTTTGAACTAGTCAGAGATATAGCTCCAGGTGAAGCCATCTACATAGATTTCGAAGGAAACTTTCATGCAAAGGTTTGTGCAGAAGTGACTCAATACGCTCCTTGTATTTTTGAACACGTTTATTTTGCACGTCCCGATTCGGTTATTGATAAAATATCAGTTTATAAAGCGCGCTTAAAAATGGGTGAAAAGCTTGCCGAAAAAATATTAAGAGTGTGGCCAGACCATGATATTGATGTGGTGATACCTATTCCTGATTCATCTTTTACTTCAGCAGTGGCTTTAGCCTATATTTTGCAGAAAAAAATGCGTCATGGATTTGTTAAAAATCGTTATATTGGACGAACATTTATTATGCCTGGCCAACAGATGAGACGGAAATCAGTACGTCAAAAATTAAATGCTATCGGCTTAGAATTTAAAGGTAAAAATGTATTACTGGTTGATGACTCTATTGTGAGAGGAACGACAAGTGAACAAATTATTGAAATGGCACGAGATGCAGGAGCCAAGAAAGTTTATTTTGCATCAGCCGCACCACCAGTTCGTTTCCCAAATGTTTATGGCATAGACATGCCTTCAGTAGACGAGTTAATTGCCCATGGCAAAGATGTTCCTGAAATACAAAAAGCGATCGATGCTGATTGGTTAATTTTTCAAGATCTTGATGATTTAATAGAGTCAACGAGGGGTGGAACATCTGTAGTTGAAGGTTTTGATTCATCGGTTTTTGATGGCCATTATATAACGGGCGACATTGATCAGGATTATCTAGACAGACTTCAAACTAAAAGAAATGATTTCGCAAAGTTGAACAAAGAATCAGCTGGTATTGAAAATTTATCTGAGAGTGAGAATATCATTGGATTACACAATTCAAATTAAAAAGTGTCACAGCAATAGCCTATGAAAAGATTATTTAGATGGCTACTTACCTTAAGAGGATGGGATTTAAGCACTAAACCGTTACCTGTTATTGACAAGGCTATTATAATCTTTGCCCCTCACACCTCAAATTGGGATTTTGTGACCATGGCCATAGCTAAATTTGCCATGGGAATTCAAGTTCGCTATCTCGGAAAACATACTTTATTTTACTGGCCATATGGATGGTTTTTTCGATCATTAGGCGGTATGCCTGTGTTCAGACATGAACATAATAATGTCGTTGGAAGCATCGTTGAGCTAATTGAAAGTAACGAAAAGATTTGGCTTGTTTTAGCACCAGAAGGAACCCGAAGCTTTAAACCTTATTGGAAAAGTGGTTTTTATCATATTGCTGAACGTTCTAAGCTCCCTATTATGATGTTTTATTTAGATGTGAAAACTAAGACTATCGGGCATAGTGATTTGTTTCATGTTACTGGAAATATCGAAGAAGACATGCAAGAAATAAGCGCCTATTATTCCGATAAAGAAGGTTATAAGCCCCATCAAGCCAGTACTATTCAAACTAAAAAACAATATAAACTTACAATAGACTAATGATAAATACAGTTAATAATATAATTAAGTTTACTAACTAAACAATCATCTCTGTAGAATTTATTATTCATCACAGTTCAACTACACCATTAATGCTGCCTTGGTCTACTGAATAAGCTAAAGATCTAAGATATTGAATTCTCTGCAATGATTGTATTAAACTAAGCACAGTCAGTTTTCTAGAAGGAATATATATGAACATTGAATCTATGATATTTGAAGGCCTCTATCTTATGATGATAGGGATGGGCTTTGTGATTAGCTTCTTAACACTTTTAGTGGTTATTCTAACTCTCCTGGAAAAATTTGTTGTAAATCAAAACGACTCTTCAATTAAGACGAGTACCTTAACTGCTGTAATTACTGCTGCGATCCAACAGCACAGAAAAATTTAAAGGAATTACTTTAAATATATTTAATATTAGTTAGGACAGTGTAATGGAAAAGAAAAAGCTTGGTATAACCGAATTAGTTCTACGTGATGCTCATCAATCTCTCTTTGCAACAAGAATGAGAATTGATGATATGTTACCGATCGCTGAAAAACTGGACGACATGGGTTTTTGGTCATTAGAAACCTGGGGTGGTGCTACCTTTGATTCTTGTATTCGTTACCTTGGAGAAGATCCTTGGGAAAGAATGCGTAAGTTAAAAAAAGCTATGCCTAAAACTCCACACCAAATGCTGTTTAGGGCTCAAAACATCTTGGGTTACCGGCATTATGCTGATGATGTAGTGAGAGCTTTTGTAGAACGTGCTGCAATTAATGGTGTTGATGTTTTTCGAATATTTGATGCCATGAACGATATGAGAAATTTAGAAACAGCCGTAAAAGCTGTAATTAAAGTGGATAAGCATGCCCAGGGTGCTATGTCTTACACTTTGAGTCCTGTACACAATCTCAATACTTGGTTAGAGATGGCGATGCGTCTAGAAGATATGGGTTGTCATTCTATCTGTATTAAAGATATGGCGGGGTTATTAAAACCCTATGTTGCTTTTGAGTTAATTACAAAACTAAAAGAAAGTATCTCAATTCCAATTGCACTTCATAGTCATGCTACAACAGGATTAAGTCCAGCTACTTTGGTTAAAGCCGTTGAAGCTGGTGTTGATACCATTGATACTGCTATTTCCTCGATGAGTGCAACCTATGGGCATAGTGCTACAGAAACCATGGTTTCAATCTTTGAAGAGACTGAACGTTCTACTGAGCTAAACTTACATGCCTTAGAAGATATTTCTGTGTATTTCAAAGATGTACGTAAAAAATACGCTAAATGGGAAGGCAGTTTGAAAGGTGTTGATTCAAGAATACTCATCTCTCAAGTCCCTGGTGGTATGTTGACTAATATGGAGAATCAGTTAAAGGAGCAAGGCGCTGAATCTCGTATGGAAGAAGTATTAGTTGAAATTCCTAAGGTTAGAAAAGATCTCGGTTATATTCCTCTAGTAACTCCTACATCTCAAATTGTAGGTACCCAAGCTGTACTTAATGTTTTGTCAGGTGAAAGGTATAAAAACATTACCAAGGAAACAGCAGGTGTATTAAAAGGCGAGTATGGTGCAACAGCGGCGCCAGTCAATGCAGAGTTGCAAGAACAAATTCTAAAAGGTGAGGAGCCTATTAGTTGTAGGCCTGCAGATTTATTAGCACCAGAATTACAAAATCTAACCTCTGAGCTTATGGCCATAGCAAAAGATAAAAATATAAAGCTTGCTGAAGCAGAAATAGATGATGTACTTACTTATGCATTATTTCCTCAAATTGGCTTAAAGTTTCTTGAAAATAGAGATAATCCTGATGCGTTTGAACCTGCTCCATCGGCTGATTTACCAAATGACCAATCGTCAGTGAATAAGCAACCCTCAGAGCACGGACATTACTTAGTCACTGTAGAGGGAGTAGATTATCAAGTTAAAGTTAGTGAGACTGGTGCTGTAGAACATTACCAAGCAAGTAATACAGACAAACCAACCTTTAATCAAATAACACCAACTTCCATAACAACAACCCCTTTAACGTCTCCTTTATCAGGTAATATTTTCAAAGTTTTGGTTAAAGAGGGTCAAAAAGTTGAAGAGGATGAAGTCGTGATAATTCTAGAAGCCATGAAAATGGAGACAGAAATTCGCAGTTCAGTAGCCGGAACAATCTTTAAGCTAATTGTCAAAGAAGGTGATGCGGTAATGGTCGCCGATACCTTGCTAGAAATAGGATAAACAATGGGTGGATTAGAAGAACTTTGGATGAGTACAGGGATATATTCTCTCACGATTAACCAATTTATAATGATTATGGTTGGGGCCTTACTACTTTATCTAGCTATTAAACGTGGTTTTGAGCCATTGTTATTATTACCCATTGGCTTTGGTGCTATTTTGAGTAACATTCCTCAGGCTGGTATTGCTGATCCTGGTGGAATTCTTTACTACATTTATGAAGTGGGTATTAGTACTGGAGTATTTCCATTATTGATATTTATGGGAGTAGGGGCACTTACTGATTTTGGAGCTTTAATAGCAAATCCCAAAATGTTGTTTCTAGGTGCAGCTGCACAGTTTGGTATCTTTGCGACCTTAATTGGAGCCTTGGCTTTAAATTTAGTACCAGGCTTTGAATTTTCTTTAAAAGATGCCGCTGCAATAGCTATTATTGGTGGTGCTGATGGGCCAACAGCTATCTTTCTAGCTTCAAAACTAGCTCCCGATTTACTCGGTGCTATCGCTGTTGCTGCCTATTCTTATATGGCACTAGTTCCATTAATACAACCGCCTATAATGCGTGCTTTAACAACTAAAGCTGAAAGAGCAATAACCATGGAGCAACTTCGGCCAGTCTCTAAAACTGAGAAAATTGTTTTTCCATTAATTCTACTCTCCCTTTGTGCCTTGTTTTTACCAACGGCTGCACCATTAATTGGTATGTTCTGCCTCGGTAATCTGATGCGTGAATCAGGCGTGGTTGACAGGCTCAGTCATGCGGCCCAGAATGAGATCATCAATATTGTTACGATATTTCTTGGATTAGCAGTAGGTTCAAAACTTAAAGCTGAAACATTTTTAACTGTCGAAACCCTCGGAATTTTAATTTTAGGCGCAATAGCCTTCTCAATTGGAACGGCTTCTGGCGTGTTAATGGGTAAGATAATGTCTAAATTAACCAATGGCCAGATAAATCCTTTAATAGGAGCAGCAGGCGTTTCTGCTGTACCAATGGCTGCAAGAGTTGTTAATAAAGTTGGACTTGAATCTAACCCTCATAATTTTCTGCTTATGCAAGCTATGGGGCCTAATGTTGCTGGCGTAATTGGTTCAGCAGTAGCTGCAGGTGTGTTATTAGCTCTAGTTGGCTGATTAGCTCTTGTTTATTGAGACACACTACAGACGAATTACTACAGTACCAGAGACTTTATCATGAAGACCTTGGCGATTAGGATCCCATAATATTTGGAAAAAGCCTGATAATCCAGTTACTACAGAGGCCGCATAGCCACCATAGCGGCCAAAGGCATTCCATATACTAAGTTTTTTACCATCAAGTTGAATAATTTTTATACGTAATAGAAATTTTCCAGGTGTCTGACCATTCAATAAAAAACAAAACAGTGTAAAATAGACACCAGCCCAGCCAAATCCATAACCGAACTTAACCGCGATTGCTTCAAGTATATCAATTATATTACTATCATCGTCAGCTCGTAATACGCTATTTTCAGATTCCAATGATTCAATCTTGTCTTCTGCAATCTGTAATTGTTCTATTAAGGGTAATGAAGGTTGGTCATCTTCAACTTTTTGAATTACTTCTTCAGTTATAGGTTGGGTTGAACGGTCATTTTTTGTAAAACTGAAGTCCTTTGTTTGAATATATTGTAAAGACTCTATAACAATAAGATAAGAAAAAAGTATTAGTGCCATGATTTTAAAGAGATTCTTTCGAATTGATCCAACTGCTTTTTTGCCTTTAGAGTTCGACAAAAGAAATAGTACAACAGCAATAGCTAGTCCTAATATGAGAGAATCAACTTGAGACAATTGTTGTATTAACAGCAAGTCTATTATCATAGCAACACCACGCCGCTTCGGAGTTGCCAAGGGTAATCCTAATAAAGTTTCATCAACCTTGAAGGCATCAGGCGTAATAATATGACGTGGATCTTTAGTCTTAGGCTTTTTAGCGACTGCTTGGTCGGCATCTGAATTTTCTGATTGTTGAGTCATAATTTAATTCTTTTATTTCGATATTGTATTTAAACAGGTAATATACAAAACATCTTAGCAATTTTGTCATTTAAATTGTTAATTAATGACAATATAAAAACATAATAATAACTATATTAATCTTTAGCTAGTCGTATTTAATAGACTTACTATAAGCTTCTTACTATAAGAAAAAGGGGATAAACCTTGGACGCATTCAATGACTTAATTTTATGGGCAGATCAATTTTTAGGCTCAGCACGCTATTTTCCGTACCTATTACTTGGTACCGGCTTCTTTTTTACCGTTTATTTAAAGTTTCCTCAAATTCGATTTTTCAAACATGCTATTAAAGTTGTTAGGGGCAAGTATGACAAATCTGATGATAAGGGTGATACCTCTCACTTTGGTGCTTTAACAACAGCATTATCCGGAACCGTAGGTACGGGTAACATCGGTGGAGTAGGATTAGCTTTATTTCTGGGTGGACCTGCGGCTTTATTTTGGATGTGGGCAACAGCATTTCTAGGTATGACCACAAAATTTGTTGAAGTAACACTGTCACATAAATACCGTGAAGTTGACGAAGATGGCAAGATTTCTGGTGGTCCCATGTATTACATGGAAAACAAACTAAATATGAAATGGTTAGCTGTTATGTTTGCAGTCGCTGTTGTGTTTAGCTCTTTTGGGTCAGGAAATATGCCTCAAATAAACAGTATTGCTGCAGGTATGAACGAAACTTTTGGCATTGAGCCTATGTTGACCGGCGGTATCTTAGCAGTATTATTGTTGATGGTAATAGTAGGTGGAATTCAACGCATCGCTACATTTACAGCAGCAATTGTGCCTACCATGGCTCTTATTTATATTATCGGTGCTTTGGGCGTTATCTTTTTTAATATTGAGAATATAGGTCCTTCATTTGCGATGATCTTCAGTGATGTTTTTACTGGAACAGCTGCAACTGGTGGCTTTCTAGGTGCATCGGTAGCCTTTGCTTTAGATAGAGGTGTAAATCGTGGTTTATACTCAAATGAAGCGGGTCAGGGTTCTGCTCCTATTGCTCACGCAGCAGCTAAGACTAGTGAACCAGTCGCTGAGGGAATGGTATCTATTTTAGAACCTTTTATTGACACTATCATAATTTGTACATTAACTGGCTTAGTCATTCTGTCTTCAGGTTCTTGGACTAAAAAATACGATAATGTCTTTCAGCGTACCGATTTTCAGATAGTTGAAGGAGTATATAGTGATACTAAGGTTGAAGACGTGGATTCCTTATTTACTCACCTTGATCCTAAAAACAGCAGAAGTTTAGCTGAATTTAATGGTACTTTAGAAGTTTTTAATGGTGAAGCTAGAACTGGTAACTATACGATTATCAATGCACGCTCTATTGCTGAAGATGTTAAATTTAATGTTGATGACAAACCTTATACCGGTCAGTTGACAATAACAGATGGTTCTCTAGATAGTGATAGCCCTGTTGTTGTATCAGGGAAATCATTGATTCACTCTGTTCGCTTAACGACTCAAGCCTTTACCAACAGCTATTTTGGCGAATATGGTAAGTACATTGTAAGCATAGGCTTACTTATGTTTGCATTTTCAACCGCTATTGCATGGTCCTACTATGGTGATCGTGCCATAACTTACCTTGTAGGTAGCAAAGGTGTATTGCCTTATCGTATCGTTTATGTAGGGGCCTTTTTCTTTGCATCTTTTGCTGACACAACCATTATCTGGAATATTGCATTGGTTACCGTGGTGGTAATGACAATTCCTAACTTAGTTGGTATTTTGATATTGCATAAAGACATGAAGCAATCAGTTAGTGAATACTGGGAAAAGTTCAACAAAGAACATCCAGACGGATAGAAAAATTAAATAATTGGATATTGAATTGAATAGTAAAACAATGGAGCGTTTTTAGTATGGCTACTTATCAAGCACCTCTTCGATTTATGCGATTTTTATTGCATGAAGTATTTAACACAGAAGAGTCATTAAAAAAGTTAAACATTATGGAAGACTTTAATGTAGAACTTATGGATGCAATTCTTGATGAAGCTGCCAACTTTTCACAACAGGTACTATTCCCGATTAATCAATCGGGTGATGAGCAAGGTTGTGACTTTAATCAAGGTGTTGTAACAACACCAGATGGTTTTAAAGAAGCTTATCAGCAGTATCGTGATGGTGGATGGGCCGTTATGGGTTGTAGTGAAGAGTTTGGTGGTCAACCACTACCAAAAGCTCTTCATTTGATGATAGAAGAAATCTTCTATGCTTGTAATACTTCCTTTGGTTTATATCCAAACTTGACCAATACTGCTATTGAGTTACTTGAAGTCCATGCCTCTGATGCCTTAAAAAATATTTATTTGTCAAAAATGATCTCAGGAAAATGGAGCGGCACAATGTGCCTAACAGAATCCCATGCTGGTTCTGATTTAGGTTTAATAAAAACTCGTGCTGTGCAGCAGGAAGATAATAGTTATTTGATTACTGGAACGAAGATTTTCATCAGTGCTGGTGAACATGATCTCACTGAGAATATTGTTCATCTGGTTCTTGCAAAATTACCCGATGCTCCGGAAGGTTCGAAAGGTATCAGTTTATTTTTAGTACCTAAGTTTTTACTGGACGAAGCCAATAATGTAGGTGAAAGAAATACTGTTGTTTGTGGTTCAATTGAACAGAAGATGGGCATTAAAGGTTCTGCGACTTGTGTCATGAATTTTGATGATGCTAAAGGCTTTCTCATTGGC
>JBLHLI010000040.1:0-10681 GCA_047618765.1 Enterobacterales bacterium
ATGAACAAGACATGCTCATTAAAAACCTTGGTGATTTGGGTGAAGTTGATTTTTCAATATCCTGTAATAAAGATGCACAGTTAGCCATGAATACCGGTGTCGGGTTACTGCACCATATGATGTATGCTCAAGCAGAAAGGTTCTTTAGTAACTGGCTCGACAAAGAACCTGATTGCGCCATGCTGTATTGGGGATATTCAATGACCCTTTTTCATCCACTTTGGCCTGACACTATAAAGGACGAAGCTTTAGTTAGAGGGCAAACCGCCATCACTAAAGCGCAACTGTTAAGCTCTACTACGCGAGAAAAGCACTACATAAATGCTGCTACACAATACTATAAGAATTGGGAGACACTAGCGGACAAACCGCGTATAGCCAAATGGGCTAAAGCTCAAGCAATTGTCTATCAACAAAACCCTGATGACATTGATGCCGGCGCCTTTTATGCACTTTCTCAAATTGTCATGGCGTCTAAACTAGATCCCACCTTCAGCCAAAATAAAGAAGCGGGTGCACTGTTAAAAAAACTTCGTAATATATCACCCACTCATCCTGGGGCCATTCATTACTCTATTCATGCCTATGACAATGCGCCACTAGCCAAACTTGCTATAGAACCTGCAAGAGCTTATGACAAAATTGCTCCAGATGTCCCTCACGCGTTACATATGCCAAGCCATATCTTTGTCAGACTAGGCATGTGGAGTGACGTGATAAGTTGGAATATTCGTTCAGCAAAGGCTGCATTGAACTATCCAACAAAGGGCACAACCACCATGCACTATATTCATGCTATTGATTACCTGATCTATGGTTATTTACAACAAGGTGATGCTTCCATGGCGTTGAAAACGTTCGAACAAGTGGCACCACATCACCCTATTCAGGCTACTTTTCCAGCTGCCTACGCTCTGTCTGCAATACCTGCACGACTAGCGTTAGAGCAACAAAATTGGCAACAAGCAAGCCAATTAAAAGCTCAACAACCCGATTATATTGCTTGGCAGAATTTCCCTCAAGTTGAAGCAATTACCTACTATGCTCGTGGGCTTGGCGCGGCTAGGAGTGGCGACTTAAAATCAGCACAAGAAAATATAAAGGTACTAGACTCTCTATATGAGCAAACAAAAATATCTAATCCTAATCCTAAGTATTGGGCTCCACTGGTTGATGCACAACGAATGGTGGTAAGTGCATGGGTAAGTTTTGCAAGGGGTGAAAAACAGCAAGCTCAAATTCTGCTTCGTCAAGCTGCTGATCTTGAAGATTCAATGGATAAAGACCCCGTAACGCCAGGAGCTGTTCTTCCGGCTAGAGAATTATTAGCAGATATGCTGTTTTTGAACGGTGACTACTCTGGGGCGTTAGAGGAATACAAGTCGAGTTTAGCCATTAATCCAAATAGGTTAATTAGTGTGTCCGGTGTTAGGGCTTCATTATTGAAAATGAAATAATGAAGTCTTTTAACGAAACCTTACAGTCAGACTAATTATGCCATTTACACCAATACACATGGGTCCAGGAATATTAATTAAAGGCTACTTCAAGGCAGCTTTAGTCTTATGGTTTTCAGCTGGACTCAAATAGGTTTGGTTATTCTCAGAATTTCAAAAGATAAGCCTATCAAAATTATGTGGTGGGTAGCATTTCTAAGCGCATTTATTGGAAGCTTTAGCCATGTCTACATAGACAGTATAATGCACGATGATGTAGAGCCATTTTATACGTTTAGCTTAGTTAATGAATTTCATGGTATGGTTTCAATTATAACCTTGCACAAAATATGTTTGTACAGCGGTTTATTGGGAGCAGCAATATATTATGCTGTTAGTTGGCACCGAGACAAATCCTAACCAATACCGCTAGGTTCTATTAAGGAAAAATCACAGATGAGTGCAAACCATCAAATTCAAATAGCTTCATACTCATTTCCACATGAAGCTAATATCGCAAAAGCAAGTTTAGAAGCGGCCGGTATTCCTGCCTCCATTGCAGATGAACACACTATCAACATGGACTGGCTCTATTCCAATGCACTAGGTGGTGTAAGATTGTTTGTTCCTGAAGAGTTTGTAGAAGAAGCCAAAGCGTTAATAGAAGAAGACTTTAGTCATATTGTAGATGAAGAATTTGAGGAATTGGCTGAAGAATCATTTACAGAAAAAGTTGACGAAAAAGCAACCTGTCCGGCTTGTGGTGGAAATGAATTAGAACCATACACAATAGGAAAAAAACCAGCATTTATTGTGTTTATTCTCCTTGGTTTTCCTCTGTTTTTCTATAAGCACGGAAACAGGTGCCTTAACTGTGATGAAATAAGCCAAACAGAGTAAGCAGTTAGGAATTTATGAAAACATTAGTCTTTATTACAATCTTTTTATTAACTGGATGCCTTCCTAGTTCCTATATAGGAAATATTCCTTCAGGAATTGGCGGTTCAGCCATGTCACAATATGGAGATACACCTCCTACTAGCTTTGCATACCCCTTAAAGAATGGGTATTATTTCATCAGTATGAATGAATATAATGACATTATTATTCTTACTGTTCGACTTTCAAAAAATGCGCAAGTTAAGTTACTTTCTAATATTGCAATGATTGGAAGTGCTGAAACTAATCTAAAGCAGATAAAATTTCCAGCATTAGAATATAGCCCAGCAACCAATTCTGACTGTGGTTTTACAAAGTATATTGGTTGTAATAATTTCTATACTTTCTCAACGTCGTATAAACTAGAAAAAGATTTAGACGTTATATTTCCTACTATGTTGGGACAAAGATTAATTTTTATAGCTCCAAAAATTATTATTGATGGTGTTACAATTGAGACTAACGTTATTGAGTTTCTAAGAAAGGAAGATGTCTATTTATCACCCCTCAATAGTTAACTAAGAAGAGTGCTGTCTAAGGAGAATAGAAAATGACAATTTTAATATTTGCTTTTGCTACTTTCATGATAATAGTAGGTTTTATTATTATTATTAGTCCTCTCACTATTTTTAATCTTCTCATAAAAAATAGTAAAACACTTTGGTTATACGCCATAGCGATTTTAGCAAGGTTGTTGCTTGGGACATTATTAGTTTATCAAGCTAGCATTTCTAAATTTCCACATGCTGTTGATCTTTTAGGTTGGGTGATTATTGTGTCGGCAATTGTTTTTATAGTAATCGGTCGTAAGAAATTCATACAACTTATATCTTGGGCAACAAGGTTACTGAACACTTTTGGTCGAATTTCTGGAGTGTTAGCTGTAAGTTTTGGTGCATTTCTAATTTATGCATTCATTTAACACCTTCACTAGATAGGACCTCCTAGAATGAGGATTTTTTTCAAAATAGTTAAGTGGGTGTTACTAATTACCCTGGTCATATTTTCTACTTTTATCACCATAAACTGGGCACCTGACCGCTCAGTAGAAGAACTTAAATTAAAGTGGGCGCAGCCACCTTCACAATTCATCGATATAGATGGCCTGCAGGTTCACCTTAGAGACGAGGGACCACCTGATGATCCAATGCCTATTGTGCTATTGCATGGTACAAGTGCATCATTACATACTTGGGACGGCTGGGTTAGTGCCTTAAAGGACGAACATCGAGTCATTCGTTTCGATATGCCTGCATTTGGTCTTACAGGGCCTTCTTTGAATAATAATTATAGTATTGAGGATTATTCTCAACTTGTAGTAGCTGTATTAAAGAAACTACAAGTAGAGCATTACACCTTAGCAGGAAATTCATTGGGAGGTTATGTGGCATGGGCGACGGCCGTACTTCATCCTAGTCAGGTTAAACAGCTGGTACTTATTGACTCCAGTGGCTATCCCTATAACTCTCAATCAATTCCTATTGGCTTCAAAATAGCTAATATGCCAGTATTAAACACACTAATGGAGTATGTGCTACCTAGGAGCATTATAGAAAATAGTCTGGAGAATGTTTATGGTAATCCATCACTAGTCACGCCTGAACAGATTGACCGCTACTATGACCTTACAACTCGTGCTGGTAATCGACAGGCTTTGGTTGAACGTTTTAAACAAACACAACCGGGTCCACTGGCAGACAAAATATCGGAAATCAACATACCCACACTCATTCTATGGGGCGGACAAGATAATCTAATACCTGCACATAATGGTGAACGCTTTCACAAGGAAATCATTGGCAGTAAGTTCGTACTTTTCAATGAACTTGGACATATACCCCACGAAGAAGATCCAGAGAAAACAGTTACTGCCTTCAAAAAGTTTCTTACAAATAAAAAGTAGTAAATAATGCGCCATTCAAATGGAACTAAAACTTAAGGAAATATGTATTTTGACATTTAATGATTACAGAACAGATTTTGAGCAAGCTTTCCTAATGATGGTCTTCTTGCAATTTCTTGTGTCACTGTATTTATTTATCTAATTAGCATTTACCAAATGCTAATTAGATAAATAAAAATAACTTAACATTAAGATTACTGGTTTATAAACAAAGGCTATTATGAAAGCAATCATCAGACAAGCCAATAAAAGTGATGCAGCATCTTTAGCAAAATTTGCAGAACACACCTTTAGAGACGCATTTATCTACGATAATCTAGTCTCAAATATTGACATGCATTGCCTTCAAAGTTTTAGTTCGCAAATACAGCAGCAAGAAATACTAAATTCAAATATAGTTACCTTTTTAGCCGAGGTCGACCAAGATTTGGTTGGTTTTGCACAATTGAAACTCGATTCTTCTGTAGATTGTGTCAAAGCAAATAAGCCTGCTGAACTGTATCGACTCTATATCGCTACTAAGCATCATGGCACAGGATTAGCACACAAAATCATTCAAGAAGTTCTACGCAGCGCCTCAGAGGCAAAGAATGATTACATCTGGCTTGGTGTATGGGAACATAATCCTAGGGCTATTGCATTCTATCAAAAATACGGCTTTAGAATGATTGGCGAACATATCTTTAATCTTGGTCTTGACCCTCAACGTGATTTGATAATGGTCACTGATATAGGCATTCAAATACCTGAGTTTCTTGAAGAGTAACCAGTGAAAGTCTTGTAAACTGTGAGCACAAGAATAAAGATAACTACAACGCTAATGCTAGCTATTTTGCACTGAGGAATTAAGTTATGGAATATGCATCAGGCTTAATAAATCTTAAGCCTTTTTCATCTGTCATTTTACGTGCCCAATTTAGAACAGTGTAAGATGTTCTATATCAACATCCTTGAATGTGAAATTGGTCGTGATACTGGTTCTTGGGTTGACATACTGTTCTTCGGACATCAATTTACCATACATCAAAAGATCTGCCTTTTGTACTAAATCCGATTATCAAAGAGCAGGGGACAGAGACAGAATCAGGTAAGTTTATAATCAAAGATCCAGCTAGTAATATTTTAGAATTTAAATATTACAAGTCGTTTAATGCTACAGTAGAAAACCATAATCGTTAACACTACAAAGATGTTTTATTTACAAGAGAATATAATGAACAGTTTTACTATCAACAAAAGTGTTTTTATAAAAGCACCTATCGGAAATGTCTTTGAAGCCCTAACTACCTCCGATAAAATAATACAATATTTTCCTCTAAACAAAGTTGTTTCTAATTGGCAGCTAGGTAGCGAAGTGTTATACAAGGGTGAAATAGGAGGTAACGACTTTACTGACTATGGAACCATAAAAGAATTTTCAGTTCCCACTAAATACAGTTATAGCTACTGGAGTGATAATCATGGAACTAAACGGATACCTGAAAACCATCTCGTTATAAGCTATACCTTAACCTCGATTAAAAATGGAACTCAACTAGAATTGGAACAGTTAAATATAAAGTCTGAAGAATTGTTTAATATCATGAATACCCAAGTCTGGGATTACTTACTTAGTAGCCTAAAAAATTATATGGAAACCATCACATGACCTTTCAACTTTCTGAAGAAGGATTTGAATGCGAAACTATCAACAATGAAATGTATTTCATTTCCTTTGATATAATCCAAAGCATTTCATCCTACAGCTCCGATATATTTACAGAGGGTGAACTACGATTAGAGATTGAAACAACAGATTATGAAATATATACATTCTCCGAAAGGGAAGATTGTTGGTATGATCTACTGGCTTGGATAAAAGACTGGGCAAACTTACCCGACGATTGGGCAACTTCATCAGATGGCGAAGTGTTTTCTGCTGATCCCACCATTTTATGGCAGAATACGACTGATCTCGGGTAAATCACAACAAATTATCCCTAACATTACACCTATTAATAACAGGAAAATTGTATGAAAATAGTAACGATATTACTCGGATTTTTATTACTGTGCTCTTCTAATATCTACGCTGAAGAACAGAAATTTAACTATGAGGGCTTTATCAAAGACTATTTTTCTGCTTGGAAAAACTCTCAAAAACCTAAGGCTGTGAAAGAAGATCTTGAACAGTATCTTGCTTTTCTTAATGATGATATCGGTTATCAGCATCTACCTTATTCAAATGACGATAGCCGTAAGCCAGATGGTAAGGAAGCTTTACGTAAAGGTATGAGTTATTATTTAGGTATCCATACCGAGTACAGTGCAAAACTTACCAAATACAGTTATGGACATAATGTTATTATCCTTGAGTTTGATACGACCTTTAAAGGAATTCATCCCGATAATGGTCAAGAGATCTCCAGTACATCAAAAGCCCTTGAGGTGTTAGAGATTGAAGAGGGTAAGGTATCTGTAATACGTCACTATAGCGACTAGAGAAAGAGGCCCATCATGACAGATAACAACCAAACTAATAATCCCCTCCATGGAATAACCTTAGAACAAATTCTTTTGAAACTTGTTGAGCATTATGGTTGGGACGAACTCGCAATAAAGATTAACATCAATTGCTTTAAAAATAATCCCGCTATTAAATCTAGCTTAAAATTTCTAAGAAAAACACCTTGGGCTAGAGATAAGGTAGAGCAGCTATTTATTTCAACCCTGACTTGAGAGACTTTACTGATCAGAGCATTGTTAACTGAGCTTGCTTCATTAGGGCTAACTGCTTCTATAATATTTAAGGCAACTCTAATTTAGTCTTACTCCATACGTCAGGTAATTTATTCATTTTTCATGTTTTCGATGAATTAACCGTTGATAATGGTAATACCGCTTATTTTTATACTTTGGTTGGGACTGGCCTACAAAGTTAAAAAATAAATTATTTTAAAGGCTTTAATAATGTCAAAAATTGAATTCACTAAAGAAGAAATTTATACCATGGTTACTAAACTTCAAACTTATTTCAGCGACGAGCTAGATCAAGAAATAGGTCAATTTGAAGCAGAGTTTTTGTTGGATTTTTTTGCAAAAAATATAGGTTCACATTTCTATAACAACGGATTAGCTGATGCCCGTATCATTTTTGAATCTAAATTAGCCACCATTGATGAAGAACTGTACGCCATTGAAAAGGATGTTTAAAAAAGTTCTTTATAACCTTTTTATCTTTAGTTTAAGTTAAACTTAGAAGTGTCATCGTAAGACTAGGATTGTTATGGGCCATTCAAAATTCTCTTTATTAATTATATGTTGCTTGATTCAAGTAAGTATTCTAGCAGCAGCATTTACACCAACATCTAAAGCAGCTGATTTTCCAGATTATAATCCTTTTGCAAACGAAGGTATTTTTGCTCTCAATAATGAAGACGCCTACCATTTGGTTTACCGTTGCAAAATCAAACCTTCAGAAGAACTTGATTATTGGATTTTATCAGAAAACCTTATTAGACTTGTTGATAAGAGGTTGAAAGTATTCTTAAAGAAAAATAAATTATCGTCTCCTACAAAAAAAGTTCATAAACAGTTCT
Source organism: Enterobacterales bacterium (assembly GCA_047618765.1). Lineage (GTDB taxonomy): Bacteria > Pseudomonadota > Gammaproteobacteria > Enterobacterales. Next base: position 7,857 of record JBLHLI010000040.1, read on the forward strand.
TTGGCATGAAAACCGACGCTAATCATAAATTTATTTATATTTTTGTTTATCCACCACCAAGTTCAGCCGCTGGTAAAGAACAGGGTAACTCTATTTTGCTCTGTGGCAATATTAGTGATGCTTATCATAAAATAGAATTTGATTACAAAACGTTAAAATTTCTAAAACTGTAATTTCCTTAAGTAAGAACAACAATTAGGTAAAAGATTAATACCATGTTGAATATAGAAAAAACAACTTTACCGGCAGATGCCCTGTTAAATATTTATAATATTAACGGCTATCATACTGATTGTTATACCACTGATATAAATCTTGAAATATCATTCGAGCAATTTGTTAAAGCCTTTTATAGCAGTCCTTTATTTAGGCTTGAACGATTGATATTGAAATGGGCTGTAGCAAAACCTTCTACTGATATAGATATAGACGAACTACTTAATGCTAACTCAAATGAATTTGCTGCTTGGTCTGTTGAAAAACGAGAAGATAACCAATTGTTGATGTGTGACTTTCAAAAGCGCACACGGTCTTGGTTTAAAGTTTCATCAAATAATAGTAGCAATACTTTTATTACTCATCTTTATTTTGGTTCAGCAGTGGTTCCAAAACAAAATAATGTTTCAAAGACGACCAACACTCATCTAGGATTTCTTTTTACTGCACTATTAGGTTTTCATAAACTCTATTCAATATTATTATTGCTTAGTGCAAAAAAAAGGCTCCTATCCTCAGTACAAGTTAGCAAGGCGTTGTAAAATAATGATCAACAATGACGACATAGTTTTAATAACAGGTGCAAGTAGAGGAATAGGCGCCGCAACCGCACGTTTATTCGCTAAAAATAACTATAAAATTTGCATTAATTATCGCAATGACTCTGATTCAGCCTCTTCTTTGGCAAATGAAATTAAACAATCAGGAGGTCAATGCATTACTGTGCAAGCTGATGTTTCAGTTGAAGACGAAGTAATAAGGCTGTTTGAAACTGTTGATCAAGAATTAGGCACTCTCTCTGTGCTCGTTAACAACGCTGGTGTGCTACGCAAGCAGTCTAGGCTTGATGCGATGACCGCAGAGCGTATCAATCACCTTCTTACTTCAAATGTTACCAGTCAATTTTTATGCTGCCGTGAAGCTGTTAAAAGAATGTCGACAAAATACCATGGTAGGGGTGGTAACATCATTAATATCTCATCCGGGGCATCTAGAACAGGTTCACCAAACGAGTATACCGATTATGCGGCCACTAAGGGCGCCATTGATACGCTAACAATAGGCTTATCAAAAGAAGTTGCCGCTGAGAAGATTAGAGTTAACTGTGTTCGTCCCGGTTTGATTTATACTGACATGCATGCAGATGGAGGGGAGGCTGATCGCGTCGAGCGATTAAAATCAAAAATTCCTATGCAAAGAGGCGGAAATCCTGCTGAAGTTGCTGAAGCCATATACTGGCTTGGCTCAGACAAATCATCCTTCACAACAGGTTCATTTATTGATGTCACTGGCGGCCTCTAGTACAACAAATCATTAAAGAGTATTTTAAAACAATGCATGACGACTATAGAGTAACTACCAATCAATCTGAAATGGATGTTGAGGCAATACATCAATATCTAACAAACTCCTATTGGAGTCCTGGATTACCACTTGAGACGTTAAGAAAAGCTTTGCAGAACTCCTTTTGCTTTGCTGCTCTAAAAGGTAATGAGCAAATTGGTTTTGCTCGTTTAATAACAGATTATACAACTTTTGCTTATTTAGCCGATGTGTATATATTAGAAGCACATCAAGGAAAGGGTTTAAGTAAAATGCTGCTTGATGAAATTTTTAAGCATCCTAAGCTAGATGGTCTTCGGCGTATCATGTTAGCAACCAGAGATGCCCATGGGCTTTATGAAAAGTTTGGTTTTTCAAAACTTTCTAATCCTGATATATTTATGGAAAACTGGAAACCTGATGTCTACACATAATTTCAAGAGGTGATTTATGAATATCCATGAAAAAATTAATTATATTGAGTTTCCTGCCAAGGACTTTGACGCTACTAAAGATTTTTTTAGCACTGTATTTGGATGGGTTTTCGTAGATTATGGACCTGAATATATGTCTTTTGATGAGCAGGGCTTTGCTGGTGGTTTTTATCTCTCTGACCTAAATTCTTCTAAAGAACAGGGTGCAGCACTCGTTGTATTTTTTAGTGATGATCTTCTCTACACTCAATCTAAAATTGAATCTGCCGGTGGAACTATTAACATCGCTATTTTTGAATTTCCAGGTGGTCAGCGCTTTCATTTTTATGATCCTAATGGTAACGAATTTGCAGTTTGGTCTGATCAGAATGTCAGATAATTCCAAACAACGTTTAAGTATTCTAGGTAGTGGCTGGTTGGGTTTTCCCCTTGGTGAAGCACTAAAACTTATCGGTTATGATGTTTTTTTATCAACAACATCTGTGCAACGAGCCACAGAGCTATCACTGTACGATTTTTCTGTATTTATTGTTAATATAGATATCCTTGAAGATACTATAAAACCGTTTTTACAATCAAAAATATTAATTATTAATATTCCCTCTAAAAACATTAATGGTTATATTAATTTAATTAATATTATTGAAAAATCTACAATCGAAAAAATTATTTTTATTAGTTCTACCTCTGTTTATCTGGATCAAAACAAAACTATTCATGAAGACGATATAGATACCGTTAAAGGATCTGATCTATTTTGCATTGAGCAATTATTTATAAATAACCAAAATTTTCAAACAACTATTGTCCGTTTTGGAGGGTTAATTGGTTATCAACGACACCCGGCTAACT
>JBLHLI010000041.1:0-10498 GCA_047618765.1 Enterobacterales bacterium
GCTGTGGCAAATCAAATCTAATTGATGCCGTACGCTGGGTACTCGGTGAGAGTTCAGCAAAGAACCTTCGTGGTGATTCGATGACAGATGTCATCTTTAATGGATCGACGGCCAGAAAGCCTGTAGGCCAGGCCAGTATTGAACTAATATTTGATAACAGTGATGGTACTATTACAGGCGAATACGCCGGCTTTAACGAAATTTCAGTACGTCGACAGGTTAATCGTGAAGCGCAATCGAGTTACTCCCTTAATGGCACCAATTGTCGAAAGAAAGATATTACCAATATATTTTTAGGAACTGGCCTTGGTCCTCGTAGTTATGCGATCATTGAACAGGGCATGATTTCTCGATTAATTGAATCGAAACCCCAAGAGTTGCGAATATTTATTGAAGAAGCGGCCGGTATTTCGAAATACAAAGAGCGTCGTCGTGAAACTGAAAATCGAATTCGTCACACTAGAGATAATCTTGATAGATTAAGCGATATTCGAGATGAATTAGGCCGACAACTGGCGCATTTACAAAGACAGGCTAATTCTGCCGAAAAATATCGAAATTTTAAGGCAGAAGAACGTCAACATAAATCAGAACTTGTTGCTCTCAGGTGGCAAGGGTTTGATAACAAATTGTCTGGTTTTGATAGTTCTATCAAAGAGATGGAAGTTGAGCTTGAGTCTAAACACGCAGTTCAGCGCAGTGTTGATAGTGATATTGAAATGTCGAGAGAAAAGCATATTGAATTGACTGATTGCTTTAATGAAGTACAGGGCAGATTTTACGGTGTTGGAGCAGAGATCGCTAGGCTTGAGCAAAGTATTAAGCACAATAAGGAACGCCGAGCACAGCTCGAAGAGGATCTTTCTCGTCTTGATCAAGCTGAAAGAAATGCACTGCAACATATTAATCAAGACGATCAACAAATCAATGAAATAAATAAAGAACTCTCTGCACTAAAACCTGATGCTGATCGTTTAGAGATGGAAGTAGAGCAATCAACAGAAAGTTTACAACTCGCTGAAGAAGCAATGCAAGACTGGCAACAGGATTGGGATAGTTTCCAGCAATCATCTGCGCAAATTAATCAGCGTGTTGAGGTTGAGCAAACAAGAATTCAACATTCAGAACTTTTACTTGATCGTTCAAAAGTAAGACTAAATAACTTTGAGAAAGAGTTAGCTGAAATTTCAGTGGATCCCCAAGAACAAGAATTGAAAGACTTATCTGAAGCCTTAGCTGAATCTGAGTTAGAAACAGAGTCAATGTCCCAGAAATCGACTCAGACAAGAGATAGTATTAATAAAACAAGACTAACACGTGATGAACAGCAAAAAACTTTAAGCCAATTACACCAAGAAATGCAACAGCTTCAAGGACGAGAAGTTACTCTCAAAGCCTTACAAAAAGCTGCCTTGGGTTCTAACAATGAAGCTATTGAAAACTGGCTAAATGAGCAAGGCATAGAAAATAAAAATTTGGCTAAGCAAATTACTGTTGAATCTGGTTGGGAAATTGCAGTAGAAACTGTATTAGGTAAACACCTAGAAGCTTTAACCGTTGATGGATTTTCACAGTTAACAGCTAGTCTTGAGAAACTACATCAGCTTGATTTAAACCTTGTTGATAGTAGTGATGAAAAACTTGCCGCAAAGAGCGGTTCTATTTTGTCAAAAATCGATAGTGATGTAGCGCTCCCCGCTTGGTTAAATCTTGTTTATACAGCTGATAATTTGGGTGAAGCATTAACTAAAGTTAAAGGTCTAGCAACAGGTGAATCAGTGATTACTGCTGATGGATTTTGGTTGGGCGCAGGTTGGTTGCAAGTTGCGCGACTGAAAGATAATGAAGATAGTGTATTAACTCGTGAGAAAGAATTAAGAGATTTGTCTTCAATTATTACTATAAAAGCTGAAGAATATCAAAAACTTGAGACTACTCTTCAGGATTGTAGAACTACCCTTAAAGCACTTGAAATCAGTTGGCAAGAACAGCAACAGCAGGTTTCCATATCAAGTCGTAAAATGTCGGAACTATCATCAAAGGTTAGTAGCTTAAGAACAAGTCTGCAACATAATCAAGGGCGTTGGACGTCACTGACTCAAGATATTGCAGATTTACAGATTCAACGAAAAGAAGAAACAGAAAAATTAGCTGAAAGTCGTCTCACTTTAGAAAATAGTATTGAAGTGATGGCAGATAACAATGCTCAACAAGAAGAGCTTTCTAGATTACGCGAAGAGCGAAGAAATAACCTTGAACATTGTCGACGAATAGCTCGCGACCATAAAGAGGTTTATCATCGAAGTATGTTACGTACAGAATCACTATCTGCCCAATTAGAGTCTGCACAAACGGGTAAGACAAGAGCAGAATCACAAATTGGTGAATTAGGTGAACGTAAAGAACAGCTACAACTGGCCCTTGCTGAAGATAATACACCTATTGATGAGTTGCAGCAGGAACTTGAAGTAACCCTTGATAAGCACCAGGAAGTGGAAAAGGAATTAGCTGAAGCTCGTACAGGTCTAGAAGTTGTTGATCATGAAATACGACAACTTGAAGGTAAACGTCATAATGCTGAACAAAATGCTGAAGCCGTTAGACAACGCTTAGAAAGCCTACGTATGGAATGGCAAGGCATCAAGGTTAGATTGAGCAATGAAGAAGATCAACTTAAAGCTTCAAATACTACCGTCACAGAAATACTCGAACAGTTGAGTGATGATGCTACTGAAACATTGTGGGAAGAGCAATTAGAAAAAATTGCCAGCAAAATACAACGTTTAGGCGCCATTAACTTAGCCGCTATTGATGAATACAAAGTACAATCTGAACGTAAAACATATCTAGATTCACAAGATGAAGATTTATGTAAAGCACTTGAAACACTTGAAAATGCTATTCGTAAAATCGATAAAGAAACACGTAATCGCTTTCAGGAAACCTTTGAAAAAATTAACAAAGGCTTGCAGGAACTATTCCCTAAGGTTTTCGGCGGTGGACACGCCTACTTAGAACTTACGGGTGATGATTTACTGGACACTGGAGTGACGGTTATGGCAAGACCTCCGGGAAAAAGAAACAGTACAATTCATCTACTCTCTGGCGGCGAAAAAGCTTTAACGGCTATATCACTGGTATTTTCCATTTTCCAGTTAAAGCCAGCACCATTTTGTATGCTTGATGAAGTTGATGCACCTCTCGATGATGCCAACGTAGGTAGATTTTGTCGGCTCGTGAAAGAGATGTCTAAAACAGTTCAATTTATATATATTTCGCACAATAAGGGCGCTATTGAAATGGCTCACCACCTTGCAGGTGTAACAATGCAGGAAGCAGGTGTATCGAGAATGGTTTCAGTAGATTTAGAAGAAGCGACCAGTCTTGCAGAAGCAAATGCATAGGAAACCTCATGGATAACTATTTAAGAATAGCTTTACTACTTCTCGGAATCGTCATTGTTGCTGTCATCGTTTGGGATGGTTATCGTAAAAAACGTCTTGATGATGAAAAAAGTGATGAATTTAATCAAGAGTCTCTAGATGACATGATGGCTTCACGAGATTCAGGTGGTTACGATTTCACTGGCGTTGGATTAACTCGAATTCTTGGTGATGAGTTCAAAGACGGACTGACTTCAAATGACAGCCTCTCAGATAATACTGTTTATGATGAACATATGGTTGCTAGCAGAGATGATGATTTCATTTCAGATGAGACATTTAACGAAGATGTCCAAGCGGCTCCTGAAGACGATAAAGTTAACCGTTCGCAAGATAGTACCGAGCAAGTTATCCCAGATTTAATCATTACCATGAGCTTAGTCGCTCGTTCTGAAGATGGCTTTGTCGGTGAAAAACTCTTGCATTGCATGTTATCTAGAGGCTTACGCTTCGGCAAAATGGATATTTTTCACCGCCATAGAGTTACTTCCGGTGAAGGCCCTGTACAATTTTCATTAGCCAATGCATTGAATCCAGGTACTTTTGATTTAGATGATATGGGTAGCTTTCAGACTAAGGCTGTAACCATGTTTATGATTCTGCCAGGCCCTAAAGAACCACTAAAGGCTTATCAAATGATGCTTGATACGGCTCAACATCTTGCTAAAGAGTTGGATGGACAACTTGTTGATAGTTCAAAAAGTGTATTAACCCAACAAACGATTCAACACTTTAATGAGAAGATCCAAGAGTTTGAGCGTAAAGCCTTGAGTAGTCATATGCAGAATCAAGAAAGTAGTCAACAAACGTAAGCCTGATTAAATGATGAAACCAGAACAGCGCATTAAAATTTTACGTGAGCAATTAGAAGAGCATAACTATCAATATCACATTTTAGATGCACCTTTAATTCCTGACAGTGAATACGATCGCTTGATGCAGGAATTAATCGGCCTCGAAATACAGCATCCTAATCTCTTAAGTAATGATTCTCCAACTCAAAAGGTCGGTGGTAAAGCTATATCTGGCTTTTCTCAAATTGCTCATGCTCTACCGATGCTATCTCTTGATAATGCATTTGAAGATCAACAGATGGATGATTTTTTAAATCGCTTAGGTAACCGGTTAGAACTATCAGAACAACAACTCGAAGAGCTAGAGTTTTCAGCTGAACCTAAACTTGATGGTGTGGCAGTTAGCCTTCGCTATGAAGATGGGGTCTTAATTAAAGGGGCTTCAAGAGGTGATGGCGTAACTGGTGAAGACATTACTCATAATGTACGAACTATTGCCAATATTCCCCTGCGCCTAAGAATGGAAAATCCTCCTAAAGTATTTGAAGTGAGAGGAGAGGTGCTACTTCCTCATCATGGTTTCGCTGCTCTTAATACAAAGGCTATAGCCGAGGGCACAAAACTCTTTGTTAACCCTAGAAATGCTGCTGCTGGAAGTATGCGTCAATTAGATCCGAGAATAGCCGCAAGTCGACCATTAAAGTTTTATGCCTATGGGTTAGGTGAGGTTGGTGACTTTGAACTACCAAAGTCACATATCTCAAGACTAGAACTTTTAGCTGATTATGGATTTAATCCCTCACCAGGTAAAAAACGTGTTATTGGCGTTAAGGGCTGTCTTGAATATTATCAACATATTGGTAATGAGCGCGAAACTCTGACCTATGATATTGATGGAGTGGTATTTAAAGTCGATAATATAACTCTTCAAGAAAGGCTTGGATTTGTGTCTCGAGCTCCTCGTTGGGCTATTGCTTATAAATATCCTGCCCAAGAAGAATTAACAACTTTATTAAATGTTGAGTTTCAAGTGGGTAGAACCGGAGCCATCACACCCGTTGCAAGACTTGAGCCGGTGTTTGTTGGTGGTGTAACGGTAAGTAATGCTACCTTACATAATGCCGATGAAATTGAACGCCTTGGCGTAATGATTGGAGATACGGTCATTATTCGAAGGGCTGGTGACGTCATTCCTAAAGTGGTCAGTGTGGTAAAGCAAAGACGACCTGAAGATGCTAAAGCGATTGAATTTCCTACTCAATGTCCAGTATGTGAGTCAGATGTTGTTCGTCTTGAGTCTGAAGCTGTCACGCGTTGTACGGCAGGACTTTATTGTTCTGCTCAGCGAGTTGAGGCAATTAAGCATTTCGCATCACGAAAAGCCATGGATATTGATGGCCTTGGAGACAAGATCGTCGAACAACTGGTTACAGAAGATTTAATTCATAATCCTGCCGATCTATTTCTAATTAAAAAAGAACAGCTTATCGATTTAGAGAGAATGGCCGAGAAATCTGCAGATAATCTATTATTAGCGCTAGACAGTAGTAAGACAACCACCTTTGCACGATTTCTTTATAGCATAGGTATAAGAGAAGTAGGGGAAGCTACTGCAGCCGCCTTAGCTCAGAATTTTGGTTGTTTAGATAACTTAACTAATGCAAGTTTAGAGCAGTTGGTAGCCATCAATGATGTGGGACCAATAGTTGCTAATCACATACTTGAGTTTCTTAATCAGCAACATAATCGAGATGTGTTGCAAAAACTATTAGACGTAGGAGTTAATTTTCCTGAAAGCACAGAAATAGTTGATACAACATTACTACCGCTTGTAGATGAAATCTGGGTAGTTACCGGAACTCTAGATAAAATGACACGTCAAGAAGTTAAGGAACAACTACAAACCTTGGGCGCTAAAGTTGCAGGTTCGGTATCCAAAAAAACAACTATACTAGTTGCAGGCGCTAATGCAGGTTCAAAACTGAGTAAAGCTGAAAAATTAGGTATTACAATATTAAATGAAGAAGATTTGATTGAACGATTAAATCAATTAAATCTATAAGACATGCTTAGAAAGTTAGAAATTAAACAAACAATTAACAATAAGGAATATCGATAAAATGACAGATTTTCATGTTTATGGGCTTGGTAATGCACTGGTTGATATAGAAATTGAAATTGATGCTGATGAATTGAGTAATATTGGTGTTGAAAAGGGCATTATGACTCTAATTGATGAAGATCGTCATGTTGAATTACTTAATAAAGTACAGGGTAATCAGCATCAAAGAGCCTGTGGCGGTTCAGCTGCTAATACCACTATTGCTGTTGCCCAACTTGGTGGTAAAAGCTTTTATAGTTGTCGAATAGGTAATGATGAAACCGGTGATTTTTATTATAAGGATCTTCATAACGAAGGTGTTGTAACTAATTTAGCAGCTTCTCCAAGAGAAGATGGAGTGACGGGTAAATGCCTTGTTATGATTACTCCAGATGCAGATCGTTCTATGAATACTTTTCTAGGTATTACTTCAGAACTTACTGAATCATTGCTAGATTTTGATGCTTTAGCCAAATCAAAGTTTCTCTATATCGAAGGTTATTTAGCGGCTTCACCAACAGCGGTTATAACTTCAGTTAAAGCAATTAAAAAAGCTCGTGAACTATCTGTACCAGTAGCTTTTTCTCTTTCTGATCCTTCTATGGTGCAATTTTGTCGTGAAGGCTTAGACACCATGCTAGAGGGTGGAGTGGAACTGCTATTTTGTAACGAAGCAGAAGCACTGGCTTACACAGCAGCAGGGTCTATTACCGAAGCTTGTGAAGCTTTGAAAAAAGTTGCAAACAAATTTGTGATAACACTAGGCCCTAAAGGTTCAATTATCTTTGATGGAACCAATTATCATGATATTTCAGCAGTTAAGGTTGAAGCTCTTGATACTAATGGTGCCGGGGATCTATTCGCAGGATCGTTCTTATACGCAATAACTTCGGGCCTATCTGAAGTCGTTGCTGGTTCTATTGCAAGTTTTGCATCGGCTAAATTAGTGACTTCTTTTGGTCCTAGACTGAATCCAGAGCATCTTGAAGAGGTGAGAGCTGAGGTAAAAAAACATCTAGGACAGGACAATTGAAAATAGTCATTCTTCGTCACGGCGAAGCTGCTCATGCTATTCCAGATAGAGAACGTTCTCTATCTGATTATGGTCGGAGACAGATAGAAAGCCAATATCAATGGTTGAAAGAACAAAATTTTCAACCAGAGCTGATACTTCATAGTCCATATAAACGGACCGTGGAAACGGCCTCTTTAGCAGAAGCTTATTTTCCGAATGTAGAAATGCAAGTGGAGCCATTGATAACACCTGATGGAAATCCAGAGATGATTGCACAATTGGTTCCGGCTCTGGAAAAGCAACAAGTTTTAATAGTCAGCCATATGCCTATGGTTTCTTACTTAACCAAAACGTTTTTGCCTGAATTAGATATATTAAGTTACCCTGTCGCTGGACTTTGTTGGTTAGAGCTTTCACTTAATACCGCAACCTTGTTACATAAACGCTGGCCTCAGTTATGAAGGATAAAAGATATACAGCTTCGAGACTTCATGTTGCATGGATACAATTACTAACAGCAATTTATACGGCTTGGGCCTGTATAAAAATCATTTATTTTGCTCATTTTAGTCAACAGAAGCAAAAATCTATCGATAAAGTTACTAGCATTTGGGCCCGGCAATTATTAAAGCCTACTGGTTTAAAGGTGAATGTTCATAATCCTCATAATCAACAGTTTGAGACTGATAAACCGATTATTTTAATGTGTAATCATACGAGTCTATATGATATTCCCGTATCGTATCTTGCAATACCCGGCAGTATTAGAATGCTTACTAAAAAAGAATTGTTTAATATTCCCGTTCTAGGTACTGCATTGGCTAAAGGTGGCTGGATTTCTATTGATCGTAAAAATAGTGAGCAAGCGAGAAAAGACTTAAAACTTGCTAAAGAAGAGTTAGAAAAAGGCATTATGCTTTGGATCGCTCCAGAGGGCACTCGTTCACAAGATGGTAAGTTGCATAAGTTTAAAAAGGGTGGCTTTCATCTTGCATTAGAAACAGGGGCGACAATTATTCCAATTGGCATTAGGGGTATCAATGATGTACTGCCTTCTAATACGGTAAAATTGGTTATTAATGGTGAAATTGACGTGCACATTGGAAAAGAAATTAATGCTGCAGAATTCGATAAAAAACAGCGTAATGAGTTACTAAGTCTTGTTGAAGGCGAAATGCGATTAATTCTAGGTCAAATATAAATAACTATGATACTTGGCCATGGCATCTTCTAAGGTTTGAGCGTGCCCATCCTTAGCAGTAATAAGGACAACGTGAGCTAGTCCATCAGATTTTTGCTCTTCTTCAGCTAGCGTCAGTGGAGTGAAAATTGCTTCGAGCCAGTAGTAACCTAATAACACCTTTACCGCCAGAGCGTTCCGGACTTTCAGCAAAGGCTAATACTTGTGGCAACTGCCGTAACCAAAGATTGAGTGAACTTCTTAATACTCCATAACCATAGCCAGGCATAATGGATACTTTAGTAAAATGATGCTTTTCACAATGTTCTATGAAAGTAGCTAATTCGATACGAGCTTGATTTTTATTATAACCATGTAAATCCAACAGCAACTCACTATTAAAATGCCCCTTTTTAAAATCATTGAAACGTCTTTTACTAATAGATACCTGATGATAGTTTAGATCATAACGCTGCTGGTCATCCTCAAAAGGGTCATAGCCATCAGATAATCTAGTGAGGGATTCACCAATATCACTATCATCATTAGCAAGCCTAGATTTAGATGTTTTAACATCAGTGCTAGGGTTCTTTTCAGATAGTGGTATAATCTTGTCCTGCACAAGAGGTGTAATTCCTGATACGGCTTCAGAAAACAGTAGTTTGTCCTGCTGTTGATCATTATCAGCTGTGTTTGACATATTAGATATTACCGGAGAAGAAAACTCAATGGACTATAAGATAGCTGAACAAGTATTTCAAGAAGCTGTTAACGATTTGCATACTATCCGTGATTTTATACGCTGGACGGCCTGTAGTTTTGATAAAGCAAACTTAAGCTTTGGACATGGTACTGATAATGCTTGGGATGAAGCGGTTACCATGATATTAGATTCCTTAGAGATGCCTAATACAACTGATTCTGGTTTATTTAGCTGTCGTTTAACCATGACAGAAAAGCTAAAAATAGTGGAAAATATTACTCTACGTGTCAATCAAAGGAAGCCACTATCCTATATTACTAATAAAGCTTGGTTTGCTGGTAATGAGTTTTATGTTGATGAGCGGGTGTTGGTTCCTAGATCTCCTATTGCTGAATTAATAGAGAACAAATTCTCGCCTTGGTTAATACATGCTCCTGAAAGCATCCTAGATCTGTGTACTGGGGGAGGGTGCATCGCTATTACAACTGCCTTGGCTTATCCTGACGCCCAAGTTGATGGCTCCGATTTATCAGGCGATGCTTTAGAAGTTGCTTTGCTTAATAAAGAAAAATTTGGACTAGACGACCGTTGTAACTTTATACAATCAGATTTATTTGAAAATTTACAAGGTAAGAAATATGATTTAATCATCAGTAATCCACCCTATGTTGATGCCATTGATATGGCCATGTTGCCAAGAGAGTATCACTTTGAGCCAGAGATGGGTCTAGCATCTGGAGAGGATGGACTCGATATAACTAGAAGAATTATAGCGCAAGCTGCTGAGCATTTAACCAATACAGGTGTACTTATTGTCGAAGTAGGAAATAGTGCTCCTGCTTTAGAAGAAGCTTTCCCTGATTTGGCCTTTACTTGGATAGATTTTGAACGCGGTGGGCATGGTGTGTTTATGCTTGAAAAAATGCAGTTACCTTCAGTTGAAGACCAATAGTTTTATCCTAAACAAACTTTCATAAGGATTTTATATGATTAAGCTAGTCGGACGTATTGCTACGTTCTTTTTCTGTTCAATATGCATCATGCAATCAGTGGTTGCATCCAATAGTTTAGCTTCTAATACAGAGGAAGCTGATTGGCATACCTTTTCCAATTATCAAGATATAGTCAGTACAGCTATACATCTTGAGCTCAAGGTTGATTTTAAATCTAAAAAGCTTATTGGTAGCATAGAACATAATCTCAAATATCTAAATACTCATACCACTTCCTTGATATTAGATACACGTGATTTAGATATCAAT
>JBLHLI010000042.1:0-10491 GCA_047618765.1 Enterobacterales bacterium
GGCGTTTCATGCAGAGACTCATAGTATGCAGACTCTTGCAAAATACCAGCTTCTACCATGACATCAAATGCCATTTCTACACCAGCTTTAATAAGAGCTACGAGTAATATCCCATGATCAAAATATTCTTGCTCAGCAATCTCAATGTCAGAAGCCGGATGTTGTTCAAATCCAGTATCAGCAGTTTCTTCGCGCCATCTAAGTAAATTAATATCATCGTTGTTCCAGTCGATGATCATATTTTTGGAAAACTCACCTGAGATAATATCGTCCATATGCTTTTCAAACAAAGGACGTAGTAACTCTGTTGCTGTTTCAGAGAGTTCAAAAGCTTTAATCTTATCTGGATTAGACAGCCTGTCCATCATCTGAGTGATACCACCAATTTTTAATGCTTCAGTGATTGTCTCAACACCTTGCTGAATAAGCTTACCTGCATAAGAAGCTTCAATACCATCGGCCATCATGATGTCATAAGAGAGAATGGATGCCGTTTGAAGCATGCCACATAAAATTGTTTGTTCACCCATAAGATCCGATTTGACCTCTGCTACAAAAGAAGAGGCTAGAACACCTGCTCTATCTCCACCTGTTGCAGAAGCTAGAGCTTTGGCGATTTCAAAACCATCACCCTTTGGATCATTTTCAGGATGAACAGCAATCAGTGTTGGTACACCAAAACCGCGTTTATATTCTTCTCGAACCTCAGTACCAGGACATTTTGGTGCACACATAACAACAGTGATGTCATCGCGAATAGTTTTACCTTCTTCAACAATGTTAAAACCATGTGAATAGGACAGTATTGAATCTTGTTTCATCAAAGGCATAACAGCATCAACGACTGAGCTATGTTGTTTATCAGGTGTTAGGTTATAAATTAAGTCGGCGTCTTTAATTAGCTCTTCATAAGTCCCTACAGTAAAACCATTTTCAGAAGCTCTCTGCCAGGATAAGCGTTTTTCAGAGATTGCAGCTCCGCGCAGAGCATAGGAAATATTCAGACCTGAGTCACGCATATTTAAACCCTGATTAAGCCCTTGAGCACCACAGCCAATAATGACAATTTTTTTACCTTTTAGGTAATCGCAGCCTGTAGTGAATTCATCACGAGACATAAAGCGGCAGACTCCAAGTTGTTGGAGCTTCTGTCTTAAATTGAGAGTATTAAAATAATTGGCCATGATGATTCCTGTTTAAATGCTATTAAGTAATAAGTAGTAATAAGTTAAATGAAATATATATCTATCAATATTCCAGAATGAATTCTTTATATTTAAGTATGAATCTTAGAATAGAGTAAATTTTAAATTGCGTGAATTGATATAATAGGAATATAATGTTGCGTATTACGCAATAATCAAATAAGCAAACGTAAAAAAGTGAAATGATATGGATTTTCGAGAATTAAAAGTATTTCTGCATCTCAGTCAAACTTTGCATTTTAGTCAAACTTCAATGGCAATGCATATGAGTCCATCAACACTTAGTCGGACCATTCAACGTCTTGAACAAGAATTAGCTCAAACGCTTTTTGAACGTGATAATCGAACTGTTAAGCTGACCATTGAAGGAAAAAAATTTGCAGCCTTTGCACAAAATGTCCTACATCAACAACAAAAACTGAAAGATGAATTTGCAGAAAAGTCCCAAGGCATTGCAGGTGAGCTAACACTTTTTTGTACAGTCACAGCAGCACATATTTATGTGCCTAAGCTGCTCGAAGCTTTTCGTAGACAATATCCCGCTGCTGAAATTAGGTTAGAAACCGGTGACGTGGCTCTAGCTTTTGAAAAAATCAATAATCAAAGTGTTGATTTCGCCTATGCGGTTTTTCCAGAAAAACTGACAAAAAAGCATAGTTTTCATAGTATCGAAAGCATCCCTTTTAAATTAATTGGGCCTAAGATGAATACATCATTTTCAAAGCACATGGAGAAGAGGGATATCAACTGGGAAAAATTACCTTTTGTGATGCCAGAATCTGGACCGGCAAGAGAGCGACTGCAAGATTGGTTGACGCAAATGAATTTAAAACCCGATGTTTATGCTCAAGTCTCTGGTCATGAGGCAATTGTTAGTATGACTGCACTGGGTTGTGGAGTTTCAGCAGTACCTTTACCGGTACTCGAACATAGTCCACTGAAGGATAAAGTAAAAATACTACCGGCTTCAATACCTCCTTTGCCATTAAATCTGGGGATTTGCTGTCTCACTAAACGATTAAAATCGCCTTTGAATATGGCGTTTTGGAAACTAGTGCAGGATGTTTATCAGGATGGAGAAATTTGATGACGTAAAAAATAAGGCCAGCGTCAAGTAGATTAAAAGCTGACCTTAGATGCTTTAAAATTGTTAATTCCTTTCCCTTATTAGACAAGAACTAGATACTAAATAATCATTCCTTAATAGAAGCATTACCCGAACTTGTTTCTAACATAATTGATGTGGAGGCATCTCCAATAGTTGCACTTTTTGTAATATATTTTTGATCATGGCGAATAGTTACTTCAGTGTTATCAAATTCAACATCACCTGAGGCAGTATTAAATCTAATGTTAGTTTCTAAACCCTCAGGTACAGCTATCGTCATAAGTAGAGAAGACGGTTACCTCTATTTCTCTACTGTTACTTGATAGTAAAGTTAGACCACCTGAAATGGTTTTAACATTGATATTTTTCATATCATTGAAACTTTGACTTTTCTCATTATCGAATGCCTGAGTTGTAAAAGGAATGAGCATTATCATTACTGATAAACACCTAGTTGCAAATGATCGAGTAAGAAAAAGCGTATTTAATAATTTCATTGTTGATTGCTTAACTATAGTTAAAACACCTCTGCTTAGTGAATCACAATGGTCATTCAAAGTTAAGATGCTGTTTTTTAGAAAAGGTTTGACCCAATGATAAATTTTATGATGCTTGTTGGAAATGTATTTAAAGAGGACTGTTTATGACTAAGACGTTAGTTAATATTCGTCAAAGTCTTTTTGTAAGCTAAATATAGTCGTATGACAGTATTATAGCTTTTAATACCTTCTTTCACTCCTTGGTTTTTAAGGTATTGGTTATAGACTTTTCGTGAAAGTTCTCTAAACAATGGTTGATATTTCTGATTATTAAGCCGGATAGCATTCAAGTCAGCTACTAAGCCATTGGAATATTGGCTTATTGCTTTTTGATAGAGCTCGCGGTCAGCTTGATAAAGATCGTAAGCTAAATATCTCAGGTATAACAATTGACCTGAATAGCGGATCATTAAATTTTCCGATTTAAGACTGGTTAATAATGCCAAAAAATTACATACACCTTCATTGGTAAAACCGTAGCCGTGTGACATCTCATGGGCTATTAATGCTGGGTGCTCTATAGAATAAGTAGCAGCATCAAAATGACCTTCACCAACAAAAGGTATATAGATACCAGCAGCACTTAATGTAATTAAACTTCCTTTTGGATGAATCTCTCTCACTCTTACTCGACCGGAATGGGGATAATTAAGCTCTTCTAGTACAGAGGTTAAATTATCTCTGATAGTAGATTCTAGATTAGGCGGTAAGAAATCAGCATTTAAAGCGGCTGTTTCATCTTCTGAAATGAGTTTTCTTAAATCGTTAATCGATTGAATAGTACTATTAAATTCGTTTAATAAAACTTGCTCATCAGGAATAATAACAGGCAGAGCTAATTGATTTTCTAATTGAACTCGATTGTAGTTGAATCCCCAAGACCAATAAAATAAACCTATAGTCCCTAGAACAAAAGCTAAGAGAGTGAGAGTTATCTTAGTAATTTTTTGTAGGAGGGTAACCTTTATAAATGTATTACTTTTAGTATTTGAATATTTATATAGACTTTTTAAAATGAAAAATACAACTAGTGGAAAGAATAAATATATTAAAGGAAGAGGGGATAATGAAATGCTGTGATCCCATATAAAACGTAGAGCGACAAAAAGTCCTCTAGAGTAATAATATTCAATAAAGTTAGGAAAATATTGGGTAACTTTAAATAGGAGTAAAGTTAGTAAACCAAAAATTATCCATAATAGTTGAAATTTATTTTCTTCAATAATTTTTATAATAAAAACTAACCACCATTACATTGAATTAAAATTGGGTTGTGTATAAACGAAACTTACACAACCCATTAGAGCTTAAATATTCACTCTTTGAAATAGCCCTAGTAAATAGTCTCTGTAATCAACCTTGTTAACTTAAGCATTAAATACCCTCTAAATTTTTATAATAACTGAAGTTACTTCAATCGAAACCATTGATCAATTGTAAAGTTGTTACAACTTATGCATACTTTTTACTTGTTTAGAGTGAACTGCTAGAGTATCAATTAAAACAATAAAAATTAATGAGTAATGACTGATAATACTTAACTAAGCTAGAGACTGATTGAAATTGAGGCAACAATGGAACAAATATTAGCTCCTTATCTACTTTGCTTAGGCAATGAAACAGAATTAACCTTTACTAAGACTGCTAAGGGAATTCTCGATTGGCGTCCAGAGAAATGTCATGGACAAATTGGCCTGGAAGGCTGCACTGTTGATTTAGGTTTAAAAACAATAAGCATCGAAAATGCCAGAGCCGAAGGTATTAAAACTCTAGTGCTTGGTGTTGCGCCTCCTGGTGGCGTTATTCCTGAGAGTTGGCATAGCCTATTATTTTTAGCCCTTGAAAATGGTCTCGATATAGCAAGTGGTTTACATAGTAAGCTTGTTGATGTTCCTAATTTATCAGAAACGGCAGCACGACTTGAGCGTAAACTTTTTGATGTTAGACATTCAACTCAAAGCTTTTCTGTTGGTAGTGGAGATCCAAGACAGGGAAAGCGATTACTGACAGTAGGTACTGATTGTGCGGTAGGAAAAATGTACAGTGCTTTAGCCATTGAAAAAGAAATGCAGCAAAGGGGCTGCAATGTAGATTTTGCAGCAACAGGACAAACAGGGATCTTTATTTCTGGCAAAGGTGTTTCGGTTGATGCCGTAGTCTCTGATTTTATTTCTGGTGCAGCAGAGTTTCTGTCGCCAGTAAATAATGATCAGCATTGGGATATTATTGAAGGGCAGGGCTCACTTTTCCATCCCTCTTTTGCAGCAGTGACCTTAGGATTGGTCCATGGCTCTCAACCTGACGCAATGATACTTTGTCATGAAGTTGGTCGTAAGGAAATTATCGGCACTAATCATTATCCTATACCGAACCTTGATGATTGTATGAAAACCTATTTAGATGCCGCGCGACTAACTAATAAAAAAGCTATTTTTGTAGGAGCTTGTTTTAATACCTCAAGTTTATCCAATGATGAGGCGGAGCTTTATCTAGTTACTAAAGAAAAGAATCTAGGCATTCCCTGTACTGATCCATATCGATATGGTGTTGCTAAAATTGTGGATAGATTAGAAGGTTTTTAAATCTGGATTAAGTTTTTATCAAACATGGCAACCAGCAGTAACTCGCCTTTATCATTGACTCTAAATTGTGCAAAACGAGCTGCATTGAAATCCTCAGCTCGTCCTTCTTGAAAGAAAAATTCGTTGCTTGCAAATTTCACCGAACCTTGCCTAACTCTATACTGAAGAGCAATTTCATTATCAGCTAGAGATTGCTGCTTACTATAGTGTGGTTTGTTGAAAGTAATAATAAAACTATACCAAGTAACTGTTCTCCTACCCAAGGCTGCGCCCACAATTCTTGATGCACTTTAGCGGAGCCTAACTAGTTAGTTGACCCATTAAAGATAACCGAGCGCTTTAGTTTTATGATAGCTATTGTTAATCCGTAACTCAGGGGTTGCAGTGTTCGGAGGTGTTTTGCCACTACATACTGATTTAGGTCAATATTACAGAAGACAACCGAATTTAATCACATCACAAGAGAGATCAATTTAAAAAACTATGATACCATCAATACAAATGATAACTATTCTCAATTAGAAATTTGTACTATACTAATTTTAGAAATCAAATATTTTAAAAAGATGTTAAAAATTAACGAGTTAGATGAAACAGCTACCATGAAAAATGATTCTGAAGAAAGATTAACACTTGCAGGGCTCGCATTTAATCAAAAAGCCTTGGTGAGTAGTGTCAACAGTGATAATTCTGAAGTGCTGTGTCGCTTGCTAACTCTGGGTATTTATCCAGGCGTAAATATAGAAGTGTTGCGTAAAGCACCTTTAGGTGATCCTCTACAGATACGTTCTGGAACCACCTTAATGAGCATACGACTTATTGAAGCATCTGGTATCAATGTGGAGTTGATCAAATGATATCTATAGCACTCATTGGTAATCCTAACAGTGGCAAAACAACCCTATTTAATAACCTCACAGGTTCTCATCAGAAGGTAGGTAATTGGGCTGGCGTAACTGTTGAGAAGAAAACCGGTCGCATTGCACTTGGTGATGAGTTTGCTGAATTAGTTGATTTACCCGGTATTTATGCGCTTGATCAGGAGTATCAAGGGTTAGATGAGCATATTGCCCGTACCTTTCTTGAAGAAGAACCGGTAGATCTAATCATCAATATTATTGATAGCAGTAATCTGCAAAGAAATTTATTGCTGACTAAACAATTGATCGATCTAAAGAAACCCATGATTGTCGTGCTTAACATGCAAGACGTAGCAAAGGCACAGGGAATAACCGTCGATGCAGAAGAGTTAGAACTTCGTCTTGGTATCCCTGTAGTAAATACCGTTGCTTCTCTAAAGAAAGGCATGAACCACCTGCATAAGCATTTATTAGAACAAATTAATCCGGAATCTCAGCAAGTTGCTTCTCGATTAAAGGGGCAATCTACTGGGCAAATGACTCGCGAGGAAGTTTCTGAGCAAGACACCAGTGTCAAAATTATACGACGCTATAAACAAGTTACTGAACTCACCGAGGGATTAGTCAGTGATGAACAGCTTACACCTATCACTGAAAAGATTGATCGTATCGTTTTAAATCGCTGGTTGGGCGTTCCAATTTTCTTATTTCTGATGTATTTGTTGTTCACCGTTGCTATTAATGCTGGTGCTGTGTTCATTGACTTTTTTGATATCCTAGCAAATGCGGTTTTAGTTGATGGAACAGCTTGGTTGTTAACGCAGGTACAGGCACCTGATTTGATCATCACATTACTAGCTAACGGCGTTGGTGGCGGAATTACATTGGTAATGACATTTATACCCGTTATTGCCTTTCTTTATCTCGGCTTATCCTTACTTGAAGATTCAGGTTATATCGCTCGAGCAGCTTTTGTAGTTGATAGGTTGATGGCCAAACTTGGATTACCAGGAAATGCATTTGTACCATTAATTGTAGGTTTTGGGTGTAATGTTCCAGCAGTCATGGCTGCAAGAAGCCTAGGCCGTGAGAGTGATCGTTTGATGACAATTGCCATGGCCCCCTTTATGTCCTGTGGTGCTCGTTTAACGGTTTATGCACTCTTTGCAGCGGCTTTCTTTCCTAATCAAGGACAGAATATTGTATTTGGCCTATATCTTCTTGGCATAGTGATGGCGGTATTAACTGGCTATATATTTAGGAAGCAACTGTTTCCAGCTGAAATTACCCCTTCTTTTCAAGAAATGCCCGCTTATCATAAGCCATTAGCTCGAAACATTTTTTTGATGACTTGGTTCCGGTTAAAAGGTTTTGTGTTCAAAGCCGGTAAAGCCATTGTTGCAGTGGTGATGGTTTTAAGTCTATTAAACTCTATTGGTACTGATGGCAGTTTTGGTAATGAAGATTCAAAAGAGTCCATATTAAGTGTGGTTGGAAAATCCATAACACCTGCTTTTGCACCCATTGGGATATCTGAAGATAACTGGCCTGCGACGGTTGGTTTATTCACTGGTATGTTCGCCAAAGAAGCAGTGGTGGGAACTTTAGACGCTCTCTATTCAGAGAAAACAAAAGAAACCGGTGATGGTCCACCTGATCTTATTGCAGCGACTCAAGAAGCTTTTAATTCAATTGCACAAGCAGCTGTTGATCTGACCGAAGCATTAACGGATCCTCTAGGCATTAGCATTGGTGATGTTACTGATAAGGCTGCAGTAGCAGAAGATCAAGATGTTGATGTAGTAACGCTTAGCAACATGGCTGCATTATTTGGTACGCCATTAGCCGCATTTTGTTATCTAATCTTCATTTTATTATATGCACCCTGTGTTGCTGTTATTGGAGCAGTTGTTCGTGAAGCAGGCGTGCGATGGGCTATATTAGTGTTTAGTTGGTCTACGGGACTTGCATACTTTACTGCATCGACAGTTTATCAAATTGGTACTTTTGCAAATCATCCAATGAATTCAATGATAATCATACTAAGTACAACCTTTGTGATGGTGTTATTTATTTTAAATCTGAAGCGAATATCGGGTAGGAAAAAAGACGATATGATGATTCCGATTGTTCAGATTTAATTAGCTGATTCTAATATTGATGAAACGTTAGAATGCCATTTTGTAATATTGCTGCAATGTTCAGGAACGGTTTCTTTGACCCAACCTGCAAACGAGCAGACAACATAGGCATCTATATCGGCTAAGGTTAACTGCTCTCCTACAATATAGGTACGATTATATAGATGGTCGTTTAAGTCTTCCCAAAAAGCGGCTAATCGAACCTTTCCTCGTTCAATTAAAACCTCGAACTGTGTAATTGGAACTCTGCCAGGTAAGGCTCTATCTTTAAAGAAATCACTTTGGTTCCTTAAGGTTTCTGCAACAGCACCCAAACCATCAATAAAGATTCGATGGTCCCAGCCAATGACTTGTGCATATTCAGATATTGATGAACCAAATAGTGTTTTTTCTGGATACTGGCTGTCTAAATAAACACAAATTGCTATGGTATCTATTAATGCAGTGCCATCATCCAGAACTAAGGTTGGCAAGGTAGAGCACGGATTAATGGATTTATATTCTTCAGAGAATTGTTCTTTTTCTCGGAGATCCACTTCCGTTGTTGGAACATCAACGCCTTTATATTTTAGAAAATAATAAAGTCGCTGAGGATTAGGCGCTTTTGAAAAAGTATAGAGGTGCATGATTAATTAGTTTCGTCATCTGAACTTTCTTTTTCTTGTTCATCTATTTCTTTCTTACGCCTAGCTTCTGCATCAAGTATCGTTTGTTCAACTGATTTAGCCTTATTTAAAGCTTTCATAGCTGGATCTAAAATGACGTTTTCTTGTTTGTTATCGGTTGTCTCTTGCTTTTCCTGAACAACTTTCTTTTCAGGTTCTTTGTCAGGCCCACAGCTAACTAAACATAAACTAGATATAAGAATTGTGAGTATTGATAGCTTGTTCATTGGTATTACCTCTAGGATATAAGTTTAAGTCTTATCCCTATTAGATTAATAATTATAATAACAATAACATATTGATGATTAATATTAGTGATATTGGTTAGCAGATTGGAGAATAAGTTAATTTTATAGAAGAGCGGTAGGAGAAATGATAATGCCATTGTTATCAGCATAAATATAACTGCCTGGCGTAAAGGTAACACCACCAAAAGTTACCGGTAAGCCAATATCACCATGATCTTTCTTATCGGTTTTCACTGGATGCACACCAATAGCCTTAATGCCTATTGGCATAGCCGCTAGGATATCGACATCTCTGACACAGCCAAAGATCACAAAACCTTGCCAACCATTTTTAATAGCAAGATCTGCTAGCATATCGCCCAAACAAGCACGACGTATAGAGCCACCTGCATCAACAACCATGACTTTATTGGTACCATCTGTTGAAACCAGTTGTTTAACTTTTGAATTATCTTCGAAACATTTTACAGTTACTATCTCCCCACAGAAATGATCATTACCACCATAGCTTTTAAAAAGAGGCTCTACTGGATGTATTAACTCTGGAAATTCATCACATAAATCAGGTGTAGTAAAAGAAGCATTCATAGCATGTTTCCTAAATTCGAAGAATTAGAGGTCTTTATTTGTTAAATACTATAATAGGTTATTCCCTTTGATAATTATAGGTGTTAAGTTTCATTTCAAATTAACTTCCTTCATGTATTAGAATATAAGAGTTTTCAATGTATACAAAGACAGAAACTTCAGGTTGGATTTTTGGTATTAGTGCCTTCGTATTGTGGGGGTTTATACCAATATATTTCAAAGCTGTTAGTCATGTTTCAGCTGAAGAGATATTAGCGCATCGAATTGCTTGGTGTGTGCCTTTTACGTTACTTTTCATGGTTTTTTTAAAAAAGCGCGTACTCATCGCATCTATACTTTCCGACCGTAAATTATTGCTAGGATTGATGACCTCTACGCTATTAATCTCTTGTAATTGGTATGTTTTTACTTGGGCAGTGACCCATGAAAAAATTCTTGCAACAAGCCTAGGTTATTTTATTAATCCGATTCTATCGATTTTGCTAGGTGTATTTTTCTTTAGCGAACGATTAAGTAAATTTCAGTGGGCAGCTGTTGCCTTCGTGTGCATTGGAG
>JBLHLI010000043.1:0-10420 GCA_047618765.1 Enterobacterales bacterium
GATGCATTCTACTAGTTGAATCTAGGTTATCATTTAAATAGATTTCTACATAATCACCAGCAGCTTTGCAGTGAGTAATAACATTTGTAGCTATCAATTCAATTTTTCCCGCACTAGTAATTTTAATCTTCTGAGGTTTTTGATTTTGAACATTTTGTTCTAATTTATATTCAAGCTTAGCAATTTGTTTTTCTTCGATTTGTCTTCTGTTTAATTCCCTTGAAAAATCTAATGCATGCTGAATAAATAAGTAAAATAATACTGCTGTGAAGAGATAAAAAAATAAAATGTCATGGAAGTTATTAATAGTTAATAAAATAATTAAGGATGCCAAACTAAAAACACCCAAATACCTCATAGAAGCTTGAGTTCTTGTCTTAAAGGCGATGATTCCAATCAGTAAAGTCGATGATAAGGTCGGAGCAAATACCGCTATAGCTGTTTTAAGGTCAAAACTATCAGCTACCATTACAGTAACAAGTGTTAATCCCATTGAGCTGAATATCCAAAGTAGTCTGCGTTTCAAGAGGAAATTTTCAGCGATATAAAATAAAAGTAATAAACCAAAAATAAGTGCTAAACAGACAATGATAATGAGTCGTAAGTCATGGGTAGGGTAGCTATAGCCTATCAATACACGAGATGTTTCAGCAAATAATTGACCAGCTGCTATAAAAGCCATTGAGCTGAGTAGCATATTTGAATTTCTATTAAATGGGCTAATGCTCAACACAGCAAAAAATATAGCACCTAGGAGTAAGGCACCTAGAGGGATTATTTTAAACCAAAAATTACTTTGTAATAATTGAGATGGACTGGAGTAATTACCATAGCCAATAAAATGTATGGGTTGGGCTAAATTCAAATAGCCATGATGTGATGACATTTGAATAACCAGTTTATTAGGATTCTCTGTTATTAATGAAGGTGGCACATAAAACATCGTATCCATCTTACCGGGAAATTCTTTTTCTTCACTAACATTAGGGGTGCCATTTTGACCTATGAACTGACCATTAATGTAAATTCGACTTGAGGTTTTAGCAAATAAAAACACTGCATAAGGTTGGTTTTTATCGCGCATATCATCGGGAATATTTAATTCAGCTTTTATCCATATTTGTTTATTTTGAGGATCAATATCGGTGGCCGAAGTACTTTTACATGATGGTTCAGTAAAAGTAGGCATGTTAGAAGCATTCATCTCACTAGGACAAATGATGACATTATTCATATTTATTGAGACTATTTTCTGAGGGGATGCAGAAATCGAAGCGTAGGATAAAATAAGTAAGAATGTAATAAAAATATTTGTTTTCATAGAGCAGACTATAAATAAAATTGATTAAATATGCTTACCGTTAATAGAACTAAAGCAACCGTTTATATATTTTAACAGAGAATATCCCACCTATTAAAGAATAAGAGATGAATAGTTCATTAATATCAGAAATAGTAGTCTCAATTGAGGTGACTGACAACTAATGAGTTACCGACTACTTGACTTCAATGAGGACTATCATGAAAGGCAATTTTATATTCCAAACAATGACAAAAGTACTGACAATTGCAGTTATCTGTACAGTATCTATTGTGTTTAAAGCAGACGATAAAGAACGGGTATTTGATAATGAGAAAGAGATTGTTTTTGAAAACGATGGCCAGAAAATTAAAGCCTATTCAGGTAGCATCCAAGTTCCTGAGAGAAGGAGCAATGCTTCTAGTCGACTTATACCAGTAAAATACGTTAGATTTCCAGCCACTGGCAAGAAAACAGATACGCCTATTATTTATCTTTCAGGTGGCCCTGGCGGTTCTGGTATCTCAACGGCTCAATATCCTGGATTTCGTTTTCCTCTTTTTATGGCATTAAGAGAGTTTGGTGATGTCATTGCTCTTGATCAAAGAGGAACGGGTCAGTCTAAAGATGCTCCTAGTTGTACGTCGAATCAAAAATTGCCTACTACACAAAGAGTCAATTATAAGCAGGTTACCGATATTTATACTAAGGCTGCTAAAGAATGCATGGAGTTTTGGAAAGAAAATAATGTTGACGTTTATGGTTATACTACGGTCGAAAGTGCATATGATATCAATGATCTAAGAAAACATTTTGGTGCTGATAAAGTCACTTTATGGGGAATTTCCTACGGTAGTCATCTGGCTTTTGCTAGTTTAAAAGAAATGAAGGGGCATATAGAAAAAATTGTTATTGCCAGCGCAGAAGGATTAGATCAAACGGTAAAATTACCTGCTAGAACAGATGCTTACTTCGAACGTTTACAACTAGCTGTCAATCAACAGCCTAAGGCAGCTGCTAAATATCCTAACATTAATGATTTAATACGTAATGTTCATCAATCCCTAGATAAAAATCCCATTATGGTGAAAATCTCTAGGAAGGATGGAACTGAATATGACTTTTTATTCCAAACTCATCATATGCAAATTTTAGCTTCTATGACTATCGCCGACCCTGGTCGAGGATTAAAAATGCTATTAAATATTTATCATTCATTAGAGCAGGGGAGTACAGATGTTTTAAATCAGGTTCTAGAGAGAGGTTACTTTAACGATGATAATATTTCATTCAATGTCATGTCTTTTGCAATGGATGTCGCCTCAGGTATCTCTGATAAGCGTCATCAACTTATTGATAAGCAAGCTAAAAGTTCATTATTAGGGCACAGCCTGAACTTCCCAATGCCTCAGTTAGATAGAGCTATTACTGGTCTTGATTTAGGTGATGATTTTAGAGCCTATCCAAGAAGTGATGTGCCTACTTTACTTTTAACCGGCACCTTGGATGGACGTACTTATATTGAAAGCCAGAAGGAAGCAACTCAAGGTCTAACAAACCTAACTCAGGTAATGGTGGTCAATGCAGGTCATAATCTATTTAGGACTTCGCCAAAGGTTACTGAGGTTATCAAAGATTTTCTAGGCAATAAAGCCGTTACAATTTCAGAGATAAAGGTGAAGTTACCGACTTTTGTTGATGAATAGCTTTGCTAATAGTCGGCATACTTGGGATAATAGGCTTAATAATAATCAAAGCATTTATCCCTAAGTATTTATATGACCCAAATCAAAGCTCCTGATATACAAAAGTCACCCAAGTATTGGGCTGAATGTTACGGTATTGCACCATTCTTGCCCATGTCTCGCGACGAAATGGATGAACTTGGTTGGGATAGTTGTGACATTATAATTGTCTGTGGTGATTCCTATGTCGATCACCCTAGCTTTGGTATGGCTGTCATTGGACGTTTATTAGAAGCCCAGGGCTACCGAGTCGGTTTAATCTGTCAACCTGATTGGCGCGACCCTGAAGCCCTTAAAGTGCTTGGTAAACCGAATCTATTTTTTGGCGTCAGTGCTGGTAATATGGATTCCTTGATCAATCGTTACACTGCTGATAAAAGAATGCGACATGATGATTCTTATACTGCAGGTGGTATAGGTGGCAATCGTCCTGACCGTGCTGTCATTGTTTATTCTCAAAAAGTTCGTGAAGCCTATAATGATGTACCCGTTGTAATAGGTGGAATTGAAGCTTCCCTTAGACGAATCGCTCAATATGATTATTGGTCCGATGAAATTCGTCGCTCGGTACTGATTGATTCCGGCGCAGATATATTGCTCTACGGAAATGCCGAGCGTGCCTTACTTGAAGTTGCCTTAGGCTACTCTCGCTCTAAATCTGTCAGCGATATGCAGAATATCCGTGGCACAGTTGTTATAAAAAGCAGTGTACCTGAGGGTTGGGTTGAAATCGATTCAACGCGTATCGACTGGCCGGGTAATATTGACTCTATACCTAACCCTTATGAATATAAGGAAGCATCAAGTTGTGACAAGGCTAAAAATGCCGATACAACAGCTGACGTTGATACAACAATCAAAGCTGATTCGATTCCAATACGCATCATTCCTCAGCCCTTACAAGGTAAGAGTAGTTTTGATCGCGAAAAGAGCTATATCAGACTTCCTAGTTTTGAGAAAGTAAGTGGCGATGCTGTCCTGTATGCCCATGCCTCCAGAGTACTTCATCAGGAATCGAACCCTCATAATGCAAAAGTACTTGTGCAAAAGCATGGCACTCAAGAGATTTGGGTAAATACACCCCCCATTCCTTTGACAACAGAAGAGATGGATTTTGTTTTTGCTTTGCCTTTTCAACGGATACCTCATCCTAGTTATGGTAATGCAAAAATTCCAGCCTTCGACATGATTAAATTTTCGGTTAATATCATGCGTGGCTGTTTTGGTGGCTGTACATTTTGCTCAATCACTGAACACGAAGGTCGTATTATTCAATCTCGTTCTGAAGAATCTGTACTCAAAGAAATTGAAGACATTAGGGATAAAGTTCCAGGATTTACAGGTACTATTTCAGATTTAGGTGGTCCTACGGCTAATATGTATCACCTAAATTGTATTGATCCAAAAATTCAAGCTTCTTGCCGAAGGCTTTCATGCGTTTATCCAACAATCTGCTCTAATTTAAAAACAGATCATAAACCAACTACCCAGCTTTACAGAAAGGCACGTCAGATACCAGGGGTTAAGAAAGTCTTCGTAGCATCAGGTTTGCGTTATGACTTGGCTGTTAGAGATCCTGAATATATAAAAGAGTTAGTAACACATCATGTGGGCGGCTATTTGAAAATTGCCCCTGAGCATACAGAAAAAGCAACGCTTGAAAAGATGATGAAGCCTGAAATGGGTGCTTACTACGACTTTAAAAAGTTATTTGATAAGTACTCTAAAGAGGCTGGTAAAAAGCAATATTTGATTCCGTATTTTATAGCTGCTCATCCGGGCAGTGATAATGAAGATATGGTGAACTTAGCACTCTGGTTAAAGCATAATGAATTGACGGTTGATCAGGTGCAGACTTTTTATCCTTCCCCCATGTCGCTTGCAACGGCAATGTATCATTCTAAACATAATCCTCTGAAGAAGGTTAAGTATAAGAATGATGGAGTATTCACTGCAAGAACCATTGAGCAGCGTCAATTACAGAAATCTATATTACGTTATCATTCAGAAGACAAATGGCCAGAATTACGTGAAGCCTTTGAAAAAATGGGACGTAAGGATTTAATTGGTGATGGGAAAAATGCACTGGTACCTAAAGCTTCAAAAGATGAGGCCCCTTACAGAGATCGAAACTCAAATAAAAACTATGGTCGAACAAAACGATGATAACGTTACACTATTTGGAAAATTCACGAGCTCAAAGGATCCTTTGGTTACTTGAAGAATTAGATGTTGAATATGATATAAAACATTATAAACGCAATACTGAGACCATGTTAGCGCCAGACGAACTTAAATCTGTGCACCCACTGGGTAAATCACCCATTATTACTGATGGTGAAAACTGTATTATAGAGTCTGCAGCGATCATTGAATATTTGATTGATAACTATGGAAAGGGAAAGTTGAGGCCAGAAAATGGTACTCCTGAGTTTTTAAAATACCGTGAAAAAATGCATTATGCAGAAGGTTCAATAATGCCTTTTTTAGTATTAATACTGATCTTCAATAAAATGAAATCTGCACCCATGCCATTTTTTATTAGACCCATCGCAAAGACAATAGCCAATAAAGTCTTAAACAGTTTTGTTACACCTAATGTGATCAATCATCTTAATTATTTGGAGTTAGAATTAGCTGCTACTGGCTGGTTCGCAGGAGATGCAATGACTGCTGCTGATATTATGATGAGCTTTCCCCTGGAAGCTGCAGCTGCAAGAGCTGACTTGAAAGAAGATTATCCAAAATTAAAAGCATTCTTAGATAAAATACATGCAATGGATAGTTATAAGAGGGCATTAGATAAAGGGCTTCCCTACCAATTAGGCTAAAATTAGTCGCTAGAGGTAGTTGCTTGCTAAAATCAATAATCAGGCCATACTTAATTGAGCTTTACTCTTATTTTTAACTGATAGGTGCAAATCATGTTTATAGAAAATAGAGATATAGAAAATAGAAAGTATCCTCGATTTAATCCTCAAGGTTTAATAGCCAAAATTACAATTACTCCACCACCACCTGCCGAAAACATATTGCTCAAAGGCATAGTAATAGATATGAGCTATAATGGAATCAAAATAAAATTGTCAGAAATGATGCCTAAGGATATACCTGAAAGTAATATTCAAATTAACCTTAATTTACCAGAGTCAGGGTTACCCTTTACTATTAAAGGTGTTATTAAATACATTAATGATGATTCTGAATGTGGAATGAATTTCTCAAATGAGCATGAGGAACATGACATTGATGATTTTATGTTTGAGTGCGTCAAAAGTGTTAGTTCTCCAAAATGAATAAAGTTATTGAGTTTCACTATAAATGAATTATCGATTTGCTTTATAGCAGCTTGTTTTGCTTATCACTTCTAAATTGTTGCAATTTATACTGATAAAATAGAAATAAGAACAACAGATTTCTCCCAGAGTTTAAAAATGTTAATAGGCGGGCGTGCTGATGCGGTAATTGCTCAAAATAGCTTCCTTAAACCCTCGTATTGCAATCTAAATATCCACTTTTAATTCAAGGAGTTAATTGATTTTTGTATATCTGTTGTAAATAGATCTACACTTATGTAAAATCCGCGTCGATTTCATGGTGGTCAACGTATTTCAAATTTGAAAATAGTGGTCTACACTAGTTCATCTTTGAATTGAAAAATTTATACTCTTAGCAGGTAATTATGTTATTACACTCAACAAAAAAAGATTGGATAGGTAATGTTCGTGGTGATGTTCTTGCCGGACTTGTCGTAGCTCTAGCATTGATTCCAGAGGCGATTGCTTTTTCAATCATTGCAGGGGTTGACCCTAAAGTCGGGCTTTATGCCTCTTTTTGTATTGCCGTAATTACAGCTGTAATTGGTGGCCGACCCGGTATGATATCCGCGGCAACTGGCGCTATGGCGCTATTGATGGTCACACTTGTTAAAGATTATGGGTTACAGTATTTACTAGTAGCAACCCTGCTAACAGGGGTTTTACAGGTTATTATGGGGTACCTAAAGTTAGGTAGCTTGATGAGTTTTGTATCTCGCTCTGTTGTCACCGGATTTGTAAATGCCTTAGCCATCCTTATTTTCATGGCGCAGCTTCCTGAATTAACCAATGTAACCTGGCATGTTTATGCAATGACGGCAGCAGGCTTAGGAATTATTTATCTTTTTCCCTATGTTCCAGTCATAGGAAAAGTTATTCCATCACCCCTAGTTTGCATACTTTCATTAACAGCTGTTGCAATGTATTTGGGCATGGACATTCGAACTGTCGGAGATATGGGTAAATTGCCTGATACTCTACCTATTTTTCTGTGGCCAGATGTACCACTAAATCTTCAAACACTAGCAATCGTTTTTCCTTATTCAATGTCATTAGCCGTGGTTGGTTTGCTTGAGTCATTAATGACAGCAACAATCGTTGATGATTTAACGGATACTAAGAGTGATAAAAATCGTGAGTGTAAAGCTCAAGGTATTGCCAACTTTGCCTCAGGTTTGATTGGCGGTATGGCGGGTTGCGCAATGATTGGACAGTCAGTTATCAATATAAAATCTGGTGGTCGAGGTCGATTATCGACTTTAGTAGCTGGTGCAGTACTGCTAATCATGGTGGTTTATTTAAATGATTGGGTAGCGAAGATCCCTATGGCAGCACTTGTTGCGGTAATGATCATGGTCTCCATTGGTACTTTTGATTGGCGTTCTATTCGGAATCTAAAAAAGCATCCGTTATCGACAAATGTGGTAATGATTTCAACCGTCTTTGTGGTGGTTTTGAGCCATAATCTTGCTTATGGTGTATTTGTCGGGGTGTTACTAGCCTCGCTATTCTTTGCAAATCGTATCAGCCATTTCATGTATTCAGATTCTGATTTGGATGCTAAAGAAAGTGTTCGCACTTATCGTTTCCACGGTCAAATATTTTTCAATTCATCGGACAAATTCTTACAACAGTTTAATTTCAAAGAAGCTGTTTCAAAGGTAGTTATTGATTTAACCCGAGCTCATTTTTGGGACATAACAGCTGTATACTCATTAGATATGGCAGTGTTAAAATTTCGACGTGAAGGTGCTACAGTTGAAGTTATTGGTTTGAATAGAGCCAGCGAAACTATTATTGACAGATTTGGAATACATGACAAACCTGAGCAAATAGATAGAATACTAGGAGGTCACTAATGATAAAAAAACAAAAATTAATATTAGCCTGTATTGACGGTTCATCGGTTACTGAAGCTGTTTGTGACTATTCCAGTTGGATAGCTAATGGCGTTTCAGCACCCTTAAAGCTACTGCATACTATTGAGCAGGGTAATACTCCTGTAATTGCTGATTATTCTGGTGCCATAGGACTTGGAAGTTCTGAAGAACTGTTGAATGAACTCACTGAAATTGAGCAAAAACGACGAGGCTTACTCATAAAGCAAGGGCAGTTAATGCTTGATGCAGCTAAACACAGAATTAATGAATCAGGGATCAACTCACCACTAGTAATACAAATGCATGGCTCTTTATCTGAATCTCTAATCGAATTAGAAGAAGAGATTAGAGTAGTGGTGGTGGGTATTCGTGGCGAATCACATGACAAGATTGATGATGATGTAGGAACTCAGCTAGAAGCAGTAATACGCTCTCTACACAAACCCATTCTTGTAGTAAATAGAGAGTTTACTGAGCCTAAAACGGTAATGCTTGCTTATGATGGAAGTGAATCCTGCAAAAAAGCACTGAATATGGTGGCTTCTAGCCCATTATTTAAAGGTACACTTTGCCATATCGTCCATGTCGGTGATAATGGAGAAGGGCTTCTTAGAGAGGCATCTGAAGTACTAACTGAGGTGGGTATAACTGTCAAAACTGCGCAACTTAGCGGCAAGGTAGAAGAAGTACTCGCTCAATATCAACGAGACAGCCAAATTGATCTAATGATGATGGGGGCTTTCAGTCACAATCGATTCCGTGACTTTTTATTAGGAAGTTTCACCACAAAAATGCTGGAAGCGACCAATAGGCCGTTGTTGGTCTTAAGATAGTTGGTCTTAAGGTAATTGATCTTAAGGTAATTGATCTTAAGGTAATTATTTTTCCATCCAACGAGTAAAGTAGTAACTCGATTTTCTCGTTTTTGATATGGATGATCTTGCAGGCTGACCTAAATAGATGAATGCTACTAATTTAGTGCCGTTTTCAAAGCCTAAAAAGGACGCCACATCATCTGCATAGGTTATGGAACCGGTTCGCCAGATAGCGGCTAAGCCAAGTTCATCTGACGCCAACAATATGTTATGACAAGCACAGTTCACACTTGCGATATCTTCTACCATTACAGCTTTAGGATTATCAGATTTAGCTGCTCCAGCAACTATAATGACCGGGGCTCGTAATGGCTTTTTCCTCATACGAGTCAACTTCATTACGTTCAACGGATCGTTAGGATCATCCATTTCTGCTGCTGCCCGTTCAGCTAAAAAATTGCCAAACCTTACTCTAGCATCACCTTTAATAACCAAAAATCGCCAAGGTTCAGTATTATAGTGAACTGCTGTACAAACTGCAGTGTCTAAAAGTGTGCAAATCGTCTCGTCTGATATTTCAGCATCCTCAATAAGGGGATTACTTACACGTGATTTAATGTGTTCAATTACTGACATGTTACATTTGCCTTGTTTGAATATTTGATTTAAGCGTTAAGAATGTTCATATGATGACTAATGTGATCATTAATAAAGGTTTGTATGAAAAAGTAGCCGTGATCATAGCCGGAATGTTGACGCAGTTGTAATTTTTGTCCAACATTATTACAAGCTAAGACAAACAATTCAGGTTTAAGTTGCTCATTTAAAAAAGGATCGGCTAATCCTTGGTCGATGAGTATTTCAGCACGCTTTGATGCATCTCCAGCACTGTTCATTAACTCACAAGAATCGTAAGCTCGCCAGGTCTCTTTGTTTGTTCCTAGGTATTTTGATAAAGCTTTGTCACCCCAAGGACATTGCATTGGAGCAACAATAGGGGAAAAGGCAGATACTGATTTGAATTGGTGTTGATTTTTGAGGTAAATAGTCAAAGCCCCGTGACCACCCATTGAGTGACCCATTATGCCTTGACGTTCAGTATCAACTGGAAAATTAGCAGCAATTAAAGCTGTTAGTTCTTCTGTAATATAACTGTACATCTGATAATTTTTCTTCCAAGGGTCTTCAGTAGCGTCAACATAAAAACCTGCTCCCTTACCAAAGTCCCAACTTTCTTCATCGGGTATATCATCACCTCTAGGAGAGGTGTCAGGTGCAACGATAATACAACCGGTATCAGCTGCTGCAGCATAAGCCCCAGCTTTAGAGGTGAAGTTGTCCTCGGTACAAGTTAAGCCTGATA
>JBLHLI010000044.1:0-10324 GCA_047618765.1 Enterobacterales bacterium
AGGCCAGTGTTTATAGATGTAATTATTCAAAAAATTACTCCCTTATAAGTATTTGCTAGTGCCACGAGGTAGCTTGCAGCCTTGTGTCTTTGCAGCAATTTTCAAGGACACCCACTCGATATTGTTAATTATCTACCTTGATAAGTGCATGCCCCTATCTGCTCGCCACGATTGTTTACGATAAGTGGCGGTGTTTTTCATGATATTGGACGGCAAAGGTTCTTATTGTTTTTATCACCTGCCAAGTCATTTCAATCTCAGAGCCCTTGAGCCCAGAATATCTTCTGGAAGCAGGACAGTCAATGTAAGCAATCACCAACCTTATGGCGCGCTAATTACAGGCATTGTTAAGTGGGTGTCCCCATCTATCGATATTTAGGCATCGAAGTCGATGATGCTTTAGAGATGGCTGAGCAAACGGAAGTGTAGGTAAGCACCAATTTATGCAGCTCTATTTAGAGCTGCATACGGCCAGAAGCAGACATAATGGTGTTTCAATCGAGGCTGGCCTTATTGATTGCTTCCCAAAGAAATTTCGTCATTAATAAAAAAACTAATTTTGTTAGAAATTTCTCTATGCAGGCCATCGAATATTTTTTGAGTCTCATTGAAATCACTGGCCTCAAATGATCTTGGTTCTTTACCTGAACGAGTACCTATGATTTTCCGAGTAACTCGCCACCAGTGATCGTTATCGCTCCCTTCGAATGCCTGAAAACCTATCTGATAGGTTAAATTCCATTTATCTCTAGTTTTGAGCCACCGACAGTTGTGTAGTTCAATTTTTTCTGTAACTGCAGAATGAAACCTTCCTCCCACATCGGTTCTAGTAACTTTATGAGCTACACCCTGCGATTCCTTCCGACCATAATCCTCTATAACAACTATTCCAATATTAAATAATTTTTCCCCTAATTTGTTTTGATTGTTATACCTTACAAGCTTGTAATCATTGTCAAATGGGTCATATGTTTGAGTCATTATGTCCAGCCTCCATGGGTAGATGTAATTAAAAAATTATTTATTGATTTGGTTTGTCATCATTGACATTTTTAAAATAGTAACCCATAACAAAACCAACTGGCCCAAGAAGGAAATTGGCTTTGTTTAGGTGTTCGAAAAAAGCACCTACATCTCCATCTGGGTGGAACAATGACCAAAATAACATCACTAGAACCACTGTTGCGTAAAGACCAACGATAGAAAGTGCAATTGTTGTTCGAGTTTTATCTTCCATAATTACTTCCTCTATACGATTGATGTGCCCCACAAAAAACGGACACCTTAATTATGCCGCCTTGACTGCTTTTTTTCAAACGCGACAGGACTCATATCATCGTTAGCAGAATGTCGTCGCTTTCAACTATAATATATTTCTATATAAGCAAAGATACAGCCTTAGGGGTCAAAGCCCTATACAAAGCCTTTTTTCTGTCAAATCAATGCTCACTTAGGGCTCTGACCCTATACTTGATAACAATGATTAGATGGCATCCATAATAAACCAGATTAGACGGATTCCGTATAAATTTTTCCATCATCCCACATCCGCTATCGGCCAAAAGCGGACGTTTAGCCTTAAGAATTATTTTGCAGATTATCGCATCCGTCGGGGTAGGTTTTGCCTACTTTCTTAAACATTGCATCTTCTACAGTATGAACTTTAAGTACACTTGCCGTTTCTAAGCAATCAGTAATAGCTAAGTCAGTGCCCATAATACTTACGGTCAATCCCATACTTGCAGCCCATGCTTGAGCAGCTGTGCTAGCCACAGAATAAGCATTCAAGCAATCGCGAAGCTGAGTTTTTATTTCTACGATGCGGGGCTGCCCAATACTTTTCAACTTATTTGCTATGGCCTCATCTGACAACCAAAAATACGCAGATTCCCCACCCCAGCTTTTTAGCAAAGGTTTAACGCCGCAGTCTTCTGGTGATATTGGGACTGTAACCGTCCAGAATCGATTTGATCTGATACCTTCTTGACTTTGAAAGGGGCTTTCTTGAAAAATAATGTCTATTTCATTTTGTGTCAAGAGCTGTTTACTATTCAAGGCTTTTAGGCGCCGTTGCAAACTATCAAGCGTAGATGGAACTAAGCGCTTCTTCATTGATAACAACTCATCATCCAACAGCCTTGTATAGTGCCAAACACGTATTGACCGCTCCAAAAGCATTGGAGTTATTATATTCTCAAGCACTTCTCTGTAGGCTGCACTATACTGATTTGATTTTAAGCCTTCATACGGAACACTAGTTAAGTGCTCATTCATTAAGCGTTTATCTTCACGAAAGTAATTATTAATAAGATCGGCACAATTAGCGAATAAGCTTCGAAGTTCATCATCAAAAGTTTCTGGGTTCCAGCAATCCATCAATAACTCTCAAGCTGACTCTGAATAATATTTAATTCATTGCTTATAATTTCACAAACGTGGCGAAAGTGAGAAGCATATGTTTTATGCTCGTTCAATGCATCCATTGATAATTTCTCAGCATCACTTTTCACGCTATGGCTTTTTGCTTTCGTTCTAATAAGCTGTGCACGTCTAAGACCCGTTAGACGAATTGTTTCTTCGATACTTTCATCTAATATTACAACCTTCTTAAAACTCATAGATTTCTCTCTTATTACGTCTACCACCAACCCCTATAACTATGAGCTACTTTAATTTTTCATGGTGATGTAACAGATTATTTCACGTGCTTATTAAAATATAACTTAGATAATACTTGAGCTTTCTCTAGCTGAGTTGAGGTCATTTCTTTCTCAACAAAATCCCTCGCTTTTCTTGCCTGATCATTGCCTTGAGCCGCAGCAACATTCAACCAAGCATAACCCATAATATTATCTTTAATGATTCCTCTTCCATCCGCATACATAAGTCCTAAAAAAAGTTGAGCATCGGCATTCATATTACTAGTCGCATTAACATTGGTCACAGAGGTATTCTTAGCCGCCTTGGTCATCCAATAAAAGGCTTTCTTGTAATCCTTTGGTGCGCCCATACCGTGATAAATCATATAAGCGAAATTAAATTGAGCTTCACCGTGTCCTTGCTCGGCAGCTTTGGTGTACCAATTAATTGCTTTCTTATAATCCTTGGGTATTTTTGTTCCGATTCGATAATACTGCGCTAAATTATATTGAGCATTATCGTGGCCTTGCTTAGCCGCTAATGAGTACCAATATACTGCTTTATCAAAATTACCCCATAACTTTGCATATAGAACCCCCAAAAGAAATTGGGCATCTGCATCACCTTGAATGGCCTGTGCAGAGCATAGCTCTAAAGCTTTTTCAAGAGCCTCTTTACTTCTATCACCCTCTAAGTCAAAGCAGCTTTTACGTGCATCAGCGGCTAGCGGAATAAATAACAAGCTAAGCAGGCTAACGGTAAAAAGTAGAGATTTAATTAGTTTCAATGGTATTCCTTTGGAAGCAACAATTTCTAAAATAGACTCAATTTTTTCCATAATATATTCTCGTAACATTCCAATATAGATTTTGTTGGTCGGTCACAAATAACACTTATCTAGATCGCGTCCGAAATAATAATTATCTGCCTTAGAAACAGACTCATTATTTATTTTTTTAAGGTGTTCTTGATCTATTACTGCATCGTCAACTTGAGCGCAAAATGCTAGCTTTGGGCTAATAGGCATAAAACATTTATCTTGATAGCAGTCCGCAACTAAGAATTCACCTTCTGATGCACTTAGAAGCCCCCAATGAATATTAGAGTATTCGCTAATATTCATGTCAATCAATTGCTGTATTTTTGTAGAAGCTACAAACCTAGATGGCATAACCCCGTCATTCCTAACATGCCCACCCCATTTTTTTTCAAAAATTTCAGACTGGTCTTTATTTATACCAGATCCAGAAACACCGGAAAGCTGCATATCAGGAATAAGGGATTTAGAGAAGTGGTGACGTAAAAACCAAAGAAGGTGATAACTAGAAATAGCAAGATTATTTCTGGTGCTGCCAAGTTGAGCTGAATCAACTTCCTTATGAAAGTCTTTCTCTATTCCTGACATATAGCCGTTCTCAGCTCTCTCATCCCAAACCCTTTCCGCACAAAAAATTGCAGCCCTCTTTTTTCTTTTTAGTATATCGCCAGATGAAATGTCTTTTAGCTGAACATATCCGCCACTCTCAAACATGCTTATACAATACGCTGTATGTATGTGTTGTTTTCTTGTTATTTTATGAGGATTGCCTTCTTGTGGTGGCTCATACATACTTTTCTCCATGCCCATTTACTCTATTCATAAAAATTCCAATCATTCAATGATAACGTATATTAGATCGCTGTTAACATGACAAGTAAGAGGCAGCTTATCACGAGCGGGAGTAAGCTCAGCATGAGACTTACCAACTACTGAGTTCATCCACATCAGTTTAGTGTCAGGATGCTTACCTGCAATAATACCCTTTAACTCATTAATGTCATCACTTTCATTCAGCATTGTTTGTTCGTTGTTTTCATCTCTACTTAATAATTTCAATTGAAACCCCTTATTGTTAATTAACTTAAAAAAAGTATTTTGTCGTCTTTATTTTCACTTATTCGAAATATTCTAATTATCTGTTTTTGACTATATCAGTAATGAAAATAGAACCCCAACACACCACAAATACAGCAATAACAAGCCCGTGATTAGGTTCTGAATCTATGACAATCCATAGCTATCATTTTATTGTCTGCCCGCACACGGTCTTTAATTGATTCTTCCATATTTCTAGCCCCTTTAAATATTTTGGATCAGCTTGTTTTAAGGGCTTATTACCTACCTGGTAATCACTAGGCTTAGGCGCTCGAACCAAAACTTTTCTGATGTCGCTAATTTTAGCCAACGAAATATACTGCGCATTGTGTAAATCATAATCCCAAACAAACAAGAAGTTAGTTATAGTGCCCACTACTTGTACGCACTTATAGCTCTTATCTGCCGTAATAGTATACCTTCCATCTTCACCTGACATAACGCTTTGATATTTAGGTTCTTCAATATATAAAAGTAACAATATAAAAATGATAGGGATAGCAAGTACGCCCAATTTAAAATATTCTGGCGCGGAATCAAATAACTCCTTGCGATCTATGAAAATTATGAAAGCGCTAACCCCAAAAATAATTAAAAATACAACCTTGCTTCCAGTAATCCCGTATTTGTAAAAGTCGGTTAAACTTGCGTAGGCTATGATATTTCCATCATACTTCGCTAAGTAGCCATAACCCAAAAAAAAACCCATAATGAAGACCGAAAGGGTTAGCAATGAAAATATTGTTTGTGCATGAGCCGATATAAAATGGATAACATTATTTGCAAACTCTTGTGTTTCTTCGTGAGATATAGGAGGCATTATAGTTTCCGTTATTGGCGGCTTAGTTAATAATTATTTTTAACGAGTCTTTTATTAAACGGGTGTCGTCCATAAATATTTCAGTATTAATTTCTGTATCTATTGTTCGTATGCAAGTGCTGCCACTACACCTCTAAATCTGCGAATATGGATGAGCCATTTTCAATAATATTCTGCGGCTCTTCGTGAACCGTTAATCGTCCACGGATTGCGACCAGAGCAGAGTACATATACTCATAATCAAGCAGTCCTAGCTCAACAAGATTTACATGCCAGTTGTCACCGTTATAGATTGATAGCAACACCTGAGCAGCTATGCGTCTACCTGACGTGTCGCATCGTGCGAATGGCAGAAAGTCACAGCAACGTCATGTTGCTGCCCTGCGGGTGTAATATCGAAAAGATGACATTACATAATTTACCGCTGGACTTACAACAACCCGTAAACCTACGGCTAACCTACATCGAACGTAAGAGGTTGATTTTCAGCAATAGCCAAATTGACGAGAGTGACCACTTGATATAACACATGCTTGTCATCTTCGGTCAAGCCGATGAAAAAACGATTTTCCATTTGCCTTAGCCGTCTAGCCTCTTCTTTCGTCAACGTCTGTATTACAGCGCACATTTCAAAGTCCTTTTTTGAGTTGTGATGTTATGCTTAAAATCACCATAATATAAAAATTCGGTAATTTTAATTCTGTCCGTTTGCTGCACATAAATAGGCTTATTATCGTGTGCCGCACTAGTGTAGCTTTCTGCTATTCGATCAAGAAGCTGTGCATCGCCTTCCGTAAGACTGTTTATTCCAATATTAGTTGTTTTGGCTTTTAAGCCAATTTTCGCGAATTTCAAAAGCATCACCACCAATGACAACGGCATCCCAACGATAGCCCATATACATAGCTTGCCTTGGCGTTAACGAGCCTTCATTGATCATGTCTTCGATAGTGATAGTCATCATTTTATTCCAACAACCTTCGTTGTCAGTTTCCGCTTTCGGCCAAAGCGGACGTTTAAGATTATTAACTTTGATTGTTTTAACGCTCCGCACAGGCTGTCATTCTGGTGCCGCTTTTTATGGGTTTTACCTGTAGTCATTTAGATATCTAATGTAATTGGAAAGCCCGTCAAGATCTGGAAAAATAGTGCCTTGATGAATACCATATTTGACTAATTTCTCTAAGAAATACTTCTTCTTCGTTGCTTGTATAACAATCTTTTTAATAGATTCCGACTCAAGCTTCATATTTTTTGTTGGATGTATTGTAAACATGCCAGATTGTGCAGTTACTCGCTTAGTTCCATGCGAAGGAAAGAATGCCACTATATCGTTTAACTTTGAGGGATTGATTTCTTCTTCTTTTTTAAACTTGCCAATGTCGTATATATAAATGGCGGCATCATCAGAACTCAAACTTTGCACCGCAAAAAAGCATGCTACCAATGGACTCAGGCTCCAATCCAACAATCTAGTTGGAAGTCCATGATGCTGAGCAATGGCCATCCATTCAATTTCGTTCTCTGGTAGAATATCAAGGTGGGCTTTTGCATGAGTTTTAAAGACCCACATTAAATTATGTTCGCGGACATCTGCGGACTCTACATTTGCGTGCCTAAATAGAGATGGTAATAATGGGTATTCATGATTTGATACTCCACGGCATAAAGCAGTTTTGCTGAATCCATCAATTTCTCGATCGAAATCGGAAAAAGAATCGACAACGACTAGATTTTCACCAGTCTCATAACGACTCAAATCAGAAGTGATTTTCTTGGTGCTTTCGTCAATAAGTGCAAGCAATAGATCAGCAATAATTTTTGCCCTCAACAGCGAGCCATATAGCTCTGACTGCGATGTATCTACATAATAACGATCACATAAGCTGTACAGGCTATTGTTTTGCTTTGGATGCCTCTCATTGCCAATAAGCAATACATCAACTACACCATTGTTCAGACCGTTATTAGCTTTTCGATCAATTAAGGTAAATTCGTGATGTAAGAATGGCAAAACAAAGCCAGCGTTATAAGTGACAATTTCATCATCCCCGGCAAAATCTTGAAACTCTTGTGCGATTTCTGAAAAGATTGGTTTGTCAGCTAAAAATTCATCTGTAATTGCGTGGTGATCAATGGCCACCTCACTGACAAGCCTTTGGGGATTGATATATCGGTGGTAGTGTCGTCCCGTCAGCTCTTCACCAATCAGTTCTACACCACCAATTTCGATAACACGATGCCCAGAAGACGGTTCAGGTCCCGTTGTCGCGATTGATATTACTACCTGTCTCAATGATTACTCCTTTTACCCATTTTTTTAGTGGCGTTTCTAGAAAGCATGGTATTCCTATGTTTTTATTATTCCAACAAACTTCGTTGTCAGTTTCCGCTTTCGGCCCAGACTGTGTGAAAAGTCGGAACAGCGTTAATTTATCAATAAACCTCACACAAAAACACGCGTGAGATTTAATATGGCAGTAAATGGCAGCCAAAAACCCTATTGTATTCGCGTAGGGTCACGTCACGAAAGAGAGCGAATGACTTTTCACACAGTCTGGGCCAGAAGCGGACGTTCAAGATTATTAATTCTGATTATGTTAACGCATCAAGCAGAAGATCCATATTTGCTGGTTTTTACTGGCTTGACTTGTTAGCTTCTTCTAATAAATGGGTATTCTGTATTTCAGGATTTATACCCTCCAAACGCTTTTCAATACAGAACTTATGAAGCCTCGTGTTAATCTCAGCAAGTATTTCAAGGCGACAATGGCTAGAATTATTTTGATGCTCAAACGCAAGGCGCTGAAAGCTAGAGTGGCCAATATTTCCTGTGGAATATATTGTTCGAACCTCTCGCGGCTTCAGATATTCACGCTTGAAGTATTGTGGTTTTGCCATTTCAGACCCATAAATAAAGGTTAGTAAAATACGATCTATCTCAATATTAAAATGGGTGTTGTTTTTTATTTCCAAAAAGATGTTTACCCTAGGATTATCTGGCTGGCATATTTCAACTGGAGCATTTCGTGAACGAATATCAATATAAATATTTTCCTTCATCCACTCTGGAGAAAAAATTCTTTTTAAGATAAATGATGGAAGCCATATTAAAAGCCTCCATATTGTACTACCTAATATTGATTCCATTTTCTTCTCATTTGTGGTTTTTGAATTATCCGCGGGAAATATGTTCTACTTTCGGCCAAAAGCCGACGTTACTGTGTTTCAATCGAGACTGACCCTATTGAGCCTGATTGTTTTTGGGTGGCAACTCCACAACTCGTCTAAGGTTAGGCGCTGAGCAAGTAAAACATTAAACTTTCGCCGTAAGACCTCATTGAAATCAAAAGCTCTAATTAACACATTTGTAAAGTTTTAATCACATTTGAAAATATTTCTGAATAGTCATTATCATTATCAAAATAAGCCCCATTAAAATATTCTTTTGTTTCTCTTTCCCAAGCCTCCAATTCATTTTCGGCGGGAGAAAACAAATTGGTGCTAAATTTAGCTGATTTACTCAAAACAAAACAAATGACTTCAGTATTTACTACCCTTATTTCACCCAAAGGCGGTAAATTTGAGATTCCAACAAAATCTCCTAATAGCTTCGAATCTAGTTTTTTATCGACGATAGTTTTGGCCAACTCTGGAGCTATAGTATACATAACGATAGCAAAAATTCTTAGTAACAAAAATCCAAATCCCCTTGCTTTCAAATAATCGTTCTTCAGTATCACATAGATTTCTATATGTCTTACAATAGACTCCATTTCCCGTAAAGATAAATTGTTAGCCAGCACCAACTGTTCAACAGTTATAATTAAATATTGCCCACACAAGTCATAGTCTTGAAGCAAATGACTATTGCTAACTAAGTTTTTATAATGATCTACCGCTGCAATACTTGTCTCGTACCTTTCTGAAAAAACTCTTTCTGGCAAAGTCAATGTAAACTTTACAAACTTATCCAAATAGCGTCGAGCATTTTCTGTATCAAGACCGTAGCAATGTTTAATAGATGCCTTTAACTGCAGAGTGTTCGTGATGAGAACAAAGCTTACACCGTCAACATCAAAAACGTGTTTTATAGTCTCAAGCATATC
Organism: Enterobacterales bacterium; assembly: GCA_047618765.1. GTDB lineage: Bacteria > Pseudomonadota > Gammaproteobacteria > Enterobacterales. The sequence goes on from JBLHLI010000044.1 coordinate 9,485, forward strand.
AACTGAAAAATCTGGCCTACAACGATCAAGCTCATCTATAAACACTATAATAGGCCTATTAGTAGAGATTTCTTTGAGTGCCGTTTGCAAATTTGTAAGATTATCATCAGCATCGATATGATCTTGCAGTGCTGATTCCACTGCTGCAGTAATCGTTTTATCTGCGACCTTTTGAATATCCTTATTAAAATCATCTACAACGTCGGCTACATCCTGCCTTAAAAGATGAGAAACACCAGCCTTAGCAATAGTTTTTAAGCCGTAACGTACTGCTGGCAATGCTTTTTTAATAAAGGCTTCTTTATTTTTTTCATCGGGTATAAGCTTGACAACTTTTGCAAGTACTGTCATCAAAGGTTCATTAGCGTGATCAGCTTTGAATGCATCAATATAAATCAAATGGTTTTCATTATTTGATTTAAGTAAATCAATCAGCTTATGGCAAAATTCCGATTTCCCCACACCCCAACCACCATCAATAATCATTGGGGAAATATTTATACCCGCCTTTAAAAGAGAAATTATTTTTTCTGCTATCCCCTTGCGTTCGAACTCGTCTCTCGCATCAAATGTTAAGCCTGCTTGATCCATATATCTATCCTTCCTCTTTTTTATTTTATGAAACACCCTTTATTTTCGTCTTTCCCTCTCTAGCCTAAGAAGAAGAACAAGATGATGCTAGATAAACCAATCCCGCACAAAACGTCCGCTTTGGGTCGAAAGCGGCCTTTTAAATTTGACGGCATACTTATAAGCCTACCACTAAAGAGGGTTCAGTCATGCTACATTACAAGCCAGATATTCACCATACCAAACCTTGGAATAAGGGTAAAATCACTG
>JBLHLI010000045.1:0-10138 GCA_047618765.1 Enterobacterales bacterium
TTAATAATCAAATTAAAGATGACTTTCTTGAGTTAATAACTGGTGCCGGAACACAATCGATCCCTATTCCCCGAGATAAAATGATTGAGACCGTCAATAGACTAGAGAATAGGATGCTAACCGGTACTCTTATTATATTAGTTTTCGGGCTGGTGATTGCTGCTTATTTTTCTCACCATCTTAGTGCTCCTCTTAGAGATTTGTCTAGGGCTGCAGAATCAGTTGCTTCAGGAGAGTTAGGCACAACAATCGATCGAAAAGGTAAGTTCATCAGTGGTGAAATCAAATCTACAGTAGAATCATTCAATCATATGTCTAAACAATTAGCCGATGTGGAGCAATTAAAATCTCGAATACGAGAGAATGAGCATTATCGTGAATTAGGAGAGATAGCCAGAGGGTTAGCCCATAGTATTAGAAACCCCTTAAACACCTTAGGTTTGACTGTTGAGGAGTTATCTCGTGATGATCTTGCCAATGATAGAAGAAAATCATTAGTAGATTCTGCCTCAAGACAAATCAACAGAGTTGATACTTGGATCCGTTCATTTATGACCTTCAGTTTATCGGGCGATACTGAAAGTCATCCAATTGAATTGCTACCTCTTATTAAAGATATACAGTTAGAAGCTAGCCAACTTGAGGAACGTAAAATTACTTTTAATGTTGACTCTCAGGGTTCGACAATTATCAAAGGTGTTGATGCAGAAATTAGAGCTATATTACATGCGTTGATCATTAATGCAGTAGAAGCATCACCCCTGAGTGGCACTATAAACATTAATATGAGTGAGTCTGAAGACCACATAGATATTGCTATAATCGATCAAGGTAGTGGCATACCAAGAGAAATACAAGACAAACTATTTGTACCACATCAGACAACTAAAGCTAGAGGTAGTGGGATGGGATTATTTATAGCTCATCGATTGATTACTAACCGATATCAGGGTGTCATCAAAATTCAAAACAATGAAGATTCAATCGGTACAAACGTACAGCTGTCACTTGCAAAAAACAGGATTATTTAACTATGACATGGCAACGAAATATTAGTATTTTAGTAGTAGAAGATGAACCTGATCAGAGAGACATCGTTGAGCAAATAATAGCCGATGCAGGATATTTAGTATTCACAGCTGAAGATGCTGAAAGTGCTCTTAAAATCCAGCAATTAAAATCAGTTGATTTAGTTTTTTCTGACTGGAAACTTCCAGGAATGGATGGTTTACAATTGCTCGAAAAATTGCGTGAATTAAACCCTGACCAAGCATTTGTTATGGCTACAGGCCATGGCTCGATTGAACATGCTATATCAGCTATCCGAGCCGGTGCCGATGACTATCTAAGCAAGCCTTATAAACGTCAAACATTGCTATTCACATTAGAGAAGGTCTGTTTATCAAGACACCTTAAAAATGAAAACAAACAGTTACGACAAGCATTGAGTGAACAAACACGTTTAGTCGAAATGATAGGCCGAGCCCCTTCAATGCAAAAAGTATATCGAAGAATCGATAAATTGGCATCTACCAATGCAACCGTTCTCATTAGCGGAGAAAGTGGCACGGGTAAGGAACTTGCAGCAAGAGCTTTGCATAAATTATCTCGACGCTCAGAAATGCCATTTATTGCAATTAACTGTGCAGCTATACCTGAATCCTTGGCTGAAGCAGAACTTTTTGGCGCTGAAAAAGGCTCTTATACCGGTGCTGATAAGTTAAAAATTGGTAAATTTGAAGCCGCTAATAATGGCACTATTTTTCTCGATGAAATTGGTGAGCTGCCGCTGTTATTACAAGCTAAATTATTAAGATTATTACAGGAAGGAACCGTCACCCGAGTCGGAAGTCATGAAGAACACAAATTAGATATAAGAGTCATCACAGCTACTAATAGAAATCTTGAAGATGAAGTTCAGGTTGGTCAATTTAGAGAAGACCTATATTTTCGCATAAATGTTGTACCTTTAGTCATGCCACCTCTTAGGGAAAGGAAAGAAGATATACCCGCTTTAGTAAGTCATTTCGCATCAACATCAGCACTGCGACATCAACTTAAAGAGCCAACCTTTCCTAAAGACGTTTTGGCGCAACTCATCGATAATTATTGGACTGGTAACGTTAGAGAATTAAGTAACATCGTAGAACGTCTTGTTCTCTTGGCTGATAATGATATCGTCTCTATTGATGATGTTCCTATCTTAAAGTCACAGCAAACCATAGAAGATGGCCAATTTAAATTGCCATCAGAAGGACTATCTTGGGAAGGCCACGAGCGTGACTGTTTAAATCAAGCCTTAGCCTTAACTGATAACAATCGTGCACAGGCAGCTCGATTACTTGACCTTCCGTATAAAGCATTTCTTTATCGCTTAGAAAAACATGGTTTATGATTATTCCACTAAACTTCCTGATATGAGGAGAAATATCCCTATATCAGGATGATTTTATTGATTAACAAAACAAGCCATCGCCTTTATATCTAATATTTACAGTAATTCTAAACATGGCACAGCTATTGCTCAGGTACTAAGCAAGAAACAACATAATATCCATTAGAGATTTATAAACAGGAGAAATACAATGAATAAAACTTGGTATTGTTACGTAATGCTCTCAATTGGTTTAATGTTATTAGCGACATCTGATAAAGGTATAACTGCTGATGATAAACAAACCGCCCATCAAGTTACATTTGGTAGTGATCAAGAAGTTGAAATCCATGTCAATAAAGATGGAAATTCAGATCCTCAAGTAGATCTTTCTATCAATGGCAAGATGTATTCTTTTGCTATGCCTGATGGAGTTGATGGTGAAGATCAAGTCATTACCACAGAAGACGGCAAAACAATTACAATCAAATCTATGTCAGGAAATAAAATGTTATTTGTTGATGGTAACCAACTACACCTCCCTTCACTAAGTAATCAAGAAATTACTACAGAGGGATTAAGCGCCATGATTGGTCGTTCACATCATATTAAAATGAGTAAAGACGTATCTATAGTTGCTGATGGGTTATCTGATGATGTTAAGAGTGCAATGGTTAAAGCTGTTGAAGGTGTATTAGCGTCATACAATGTTGATAAAAAAGTGTCTGTTCGAGAGAATAATGTAGGTATGCATTTCATCAGTGCTGATGGCAAAACTAGTACTAGTACTGACAAACATAAATTCTTTGAATTTAAAATTGATGGCGATATCTCTAAGTCTGAAATACATGGCAAAGGTATGCAAGTTATCACTATTGATACACTCAAAGAAGAAACTAAAGATAATTAATCCTATTTACACCCTCAAGCTTAATGTTAACTGCAGCGTTATAAGAGCATAACGCTGCATACTTGCTACTTTTCCTCTCAGCTATTCAGAATAATTAGTACCTTATTGCTCCTCTTATAACTTTATTTATGACTTTATTTATAACCTTCTTTCATGAGCTGAGGCTCTTTCTCTTTAGTGCTAACTCAAGTTGTTGCATATCTGAGCTAATGGTTTCAGTTTCTTTTAATCGCACGCCTACTCCTAATAAACGTACTGCTCTTGGATTTCTATCCCAAGCTTCGATTAACAATTTTTCGAGTAAGTTTAAATCAGTACAGGGACTATTTCTTTCTACTGAGGTAGTTTTGAAATCTGAAAACTTCATCTTCACAACTAATTTTCTTATTAGGCCATGGCTATGATTTTTACCGATTCTAGTATTCAGCTCCTCTAAAAGTTGGGGTAATTTTTCAAGGCAACCATCAATTGATTCAATATCATGGTCAAACGTATTTTCAACACTGATCGACTTTCTAATACCATCAGACACAACGTCTCGATCGTCTATGCCTCGACTAAGCTCATGAAGTCTTTTACCAAACTTTCCAAATTGCTGACTTAGTTCTATGCTTGTAAACTGCCGCAGATCTTCGCAAATATTAATTCCCATATCGGCTAGTTTTCTTGCCGTAACTCTACCCACTCCAAAGATTCGTTTAACGGGTAGTCGTCTAACAAAGGAATCGACATCCTCTGGTCTAATGACAAACTGCCCATCTGGCTTATTCCAGTCAGAGGCAATTTTTGCTAAAAATTTATTGGGAGCAATTCCTGCAGAGGCTTTGAGTTTTGTCTTTTGGAATATTCTTAAACGAATAGCCTGGGCAATATAAGTAGCGCTACCCTGATGTAAGTTACAATCACTGACATCTATATAGGCTTCATCTAGTGATAAGGGCTCTATAAGATCGGAATATTCATAAAATATTTTTCTGATGTTAATTGATTCTTGTCTATAAACATCCATTCGAGGTTTAAGAAAGACAAGTTCAGGGCATAGCCTGCGTGCTTGAGAGCAGGCCATTGCAGAATGAACTCCATACAATCGAGCTTCATAATTACAAGCTGCGACAACACCGCGTGAATCAGGAGTACCACCGACAGATACAGGCATTCCTTTTAAACCAGGGTCATCGCGTTGTTCTATAGCTGCGTAAAAGCAATCCATATCCACATGGATTATTTTTCTCATTAAATTACACCAGGAAGTATTACTCTAATAACATTTTGTTGTTGATCATTAGTCGTTATGTCAATGCATCCTTTGTATGATGCAACAATATCACTAACCACTGATAGGCCAATTCCCTGCCCTTCATTATCTTCATCAAGTCTTTTGCCACGTTGAAAAACAATCTTTTTTAAAGCTTCAGGTATGCCCTTCCCATCGTCAATGATCATTATGTTAATCGCTTGTTGAAGAGTCTGCTGTGATGCTTGTAAATTAGAACTAGCTTGCACGGTTACGGTTGAGTGTCCATGCTTACAAGCATTATCAGCAAGATTGCCTAATATTTCTAATAAATCATTTTCGTCCCCGAAAAAGACACATGATTCAGCAACTTGATTTTGAAAGGTAATATTGTTGTCCCTATAAACTTTATCTAGGGCTTCAAATATTTTTTCTAAACTAGCCTTCACATTAACTTTCTGTTTTATAGGACTTGTCCCTGCGCTAACTGCACGTTGCAGTTGGTAACTAACAATATCGTTCATGCGAGAAATATGCTCTGCGAGGAGAGATTTCATTTGAGCATTTTCTATATTGGATAAGCTAGCCTGAATGACGCTCAAAGGAGTTTTTAGGCTATGGGCCAAATCTTGCAACGTATTACGATATCGTAAGCGTTGTTGCTGCTCATGATTAATTAATACGTTCAAGTTTTTAGCGACCTCATTCAGTTCGGTAGGATATTGGGTCTGCAATATTTGGATATCACCCTTTTCAATTTGTTGTATTTCATCAGCTAATTTTTTAAGGGGTCTGAGTGCCCAAAAAAGTGCAAAAGCATTAACCACTAACAAAAACAAACCTAAGCCACCTAACCAAAATAATAAGGTGTCTCTGAAGGTCTGCTTCTCTGCAAGATAAGGTTTTAAGCTTTCAGCAATGACAAAGGTATATATATTTTCACTTTCTTGTGGTCCTTCCCAGATCACTGTAACGCGAACAGTTTCAATCAATTGATCGTTAGCTAGAGACAATAATTCAAAGATAAATTGTCCCGGAGGATTAATATCTTCAATATTAAGTTCACCTAGAACATTGGGGATAGGATCTCGTAATTGAATATTTAATGATGATTGAGATAACCAAAGCGAATTTCCTTGGCTGTCTGTTACCTGAGCATATCGACCGCTACCAAGTTGGTTGAATCTTTCATCGGGTAGATTTTCAGGTAACCAAAGTTCTCCAGGTTCAATCTCATCAGCAAGACCCATAAGACTATAGGCCTGAATTTTTAATTGTTCCTGTAATCGTCTGTCTAAACTATTGTTATAGGCTTGCTCTAACACTAGTCCTGCAAGTGGTAGAAATAAAAGAATAACCAGCATAGAAACTAGAAACAGTCGCCCTGTGAGGGAAGATGGAATTAACTTTGCCATGAATTATTTAAGCGATAACCTCGTCCACGTAGAGTTTCAATAGGCTTCAATTCGCCACTCGGATCAAGCTTACGACGTAGTCGTCCGACAAATACTTCTATAACATTACTATCCCTGTCATAGTCTTGTTCATATAAATGTTCTGTTAACTCAGTCTTTGAAACAATCTTACTGGGATTATGGGCAAGGTATTCCATTAATCGATATTCATAAGCTGTTACTTCAATGGCTATATCGTCAATTAATATTACTTGCTGTAATGTATCAAGTGTCAGAGGTCCGAGTCGTAGCACTGGGCTTGAATGACCTGCTGAGCGTCTTATTAAGGCATTTATTCTTGCTAAAAGTTCTTCTGTATGAAAAGGCTTAGCAAGATAGTCATCGGCACCGGCTGATAATCCACTGACTTTATCTTGCCAGTGATCTCGAGCAGTAAGAATCAATATTGGTGTATGTATTTCTTGATTACGTAGATATTCAATAATTTCCATACCAGAAATTTTTGGTAGACCTAAATCTATCACCATTAAATCAAAAGGATATTCAGTTGCAAGATACTGCCCTTCCTCACCATCAAAAGCAGTATCCACAGTGTAGCCAGATCCTTGTAAATCTTTTGCGATTTGTTCACAGAGCACTTGCTCATCTTCTATAACTAAAATTCGCATCCTTGTTCCTAGTTAATCCTTATAATTTTACCGGTTTGACCATCGACAAAAACTGTCCTAACTCGACTATCACCTACTAACATCTTTATACGGTAAACCAGGGGGCCTTTACTTTTAATTTTCTTAGCAGACAAAACTTTACCTTTTATTTCACTTTCTGCAATATTAATTGCGGCCTTCTTGCTAATGACTCTAACCTTATCACCTTGTTCAGTTTTACTAGTAGCTGCCTGTAGATTGAAGGCTGTACTACTCATAAATTGAAGTAATAATATAAGGGTTAAACGATAGAGCATTTTAGGATTTCCTTAGTTATTTATTCTGATTTATCTGAAGAGTCTTCTATAGGAGTCATAACAACTCTAATTTTAAGACTATCGACAGGTTCAAAGGGTAATCGAGTTTCAAAGGTACGTCCATTATACCTATATACCACATTGTAACCTACGATTCTTTCCTCTTCCCAGGTTGTGGGAACAAGACGACAATGATTTTCAACGACTCTCTTTTCACTACCCCGATAACTATTGTTGGTATTAACACCAATTGAAGCCCCGACAAAGGCGCCAGCAACTGTTGCACCAGAACGATGTTTACTATTATGACCTAGGGCATGGCCCACTGCAGCACCTAAAATACCACCAATTAAAGTACCATTAGAAGATTTCTTACGACGTTGTTGATAAACAACTTCTTCATTACGACATTGTCGCTCTTCTTTAGTAACTTCGATAATTCGATAGACGGGTTTAGATTGTAGTACGGTTGCGTAATCATAATGAAAATTATCTTCTGCGAAAGATGCAGAGGATGTTATGAATAAAGTTGCAGATAGTAGGCCAGTTAAAATTTTCATAATAAAATCTCCTTAAGATGTTAAGGTTATTTTAATTAAGTCAATGTGAACTGAAACTGAATCAGAACTCGATATGGGTAAAACTGTTTATATATGACCTATATCGAGTCTAATATTGAATTAAATAGTCGTTAGGCGACCATTTGTTGAGCAATAGCATCGAGTTCGGTCTCATCTTCAACGATCAGATCTAACGCTTTAAAAGCATCTTTTTCATTAATGCCTACTACAGCTAAGATTTTTTCTGGCAATAGTATTTGAGTCGAATCACCGATTTCAAGTCTCTTCAAGAGTCGATTAGCCAGCAATACAATGTTTGAATATACAGCATGCTCACCTTCATAATCTTCATGATGATGCCATCTAACCGCTGCTATTAACTCTTCTGGCATGTTCCAAGATTCCATTAACCAAGCACCCACTTCTACATGTGATACTCCTAATAAATAACGTTCAATATTAGAAATAGGTATATGTGGATTCATTTCTACATATTTATTTATGAGATAAAATTGTGGAGGAAATAAATGTCCAAGTAATAACTGACCGATATTATGTAGCAAACCCGAGAGATAGACTAAACCACGTTGTGGTCTATTTTTACCTGAGATAAAACCGCAGAGCTTCTCAGATAACGTTGCTGTATAAACAGACTGCTTCCAGTAGGCGTTTAATCCAAGTGGACCTTCAGTTGATACATTTAATGATTTACCAACTGAGATACCCAAAGCGAGGTTAAGTACTAAGTCAAAACCTAAAACACGACTGATTGCAGTGGCTATAGAATCTATTTGCCCTTGATAGCCATAGTAAGGTGAGCTTGCCCAACTAATTACTTGAGCGGCTAAACTGGGATCTTGAGCAACTATCTTTGCAAGATCGGCAGCACCGGCTTTTGGATCAATTCGAATACGCATAACTTCTTGTGCAATAGCTGGCATTGCTGGTAAATCAAAGGTTTCTTCAACACGTTGTTGAATTCGCATTGGTGTAAAGGACTTTAGGGAACTTCCATCTTGTTCTTCATTGTAACTGACGTTATAAAGCTTCTCTGCTGGACATGAGAATTCGCCATAAGTAGATTCGCTATGTAAATTTTTAAAATCTTCAGATTTTATTTTTATATAACTGCCTTTATTACCAGCATCAAAATAAATGTATTCAGAAGTAAAAATGCTTTGATCAATGACAATGTCTAAATCCTGAAGTCCTGGTAAAGGAACTTTACACTGAGGGTCGCAACCCTCAATTTTAGATATGTAATTTGAAGCAATACTGATGCTTTTTCCATAGATGCTATTAAGTGAAGAGAAATCGAGCATATCTGCTGCACGTAAAATTAATAAGTGATTTTTCCCATGAGCTTCAACAACAGTTGCTCTGGCTAGTTCTTCTAGTGGTATGCCAAGCTTTTTGGCGTCGTTGTAAAAAGAATAAGGTTGGTCCGTTTCGATATAATCGAATATTATCTCTTTACTATCAAGTTCATTCTTGATGACTTCTACGAGTGGCATTAACTTCTCCGTTGTATAAATTCAACGCTTAACATTAAATTAAATTTAATTAATAATAGCAGTCTAGGGGTAATAATCAAACTATCTTAGGGGAATGTATCAGAAATGTGAATTAAGACGCTTTTGCAACAGCTTTAACAACTTCCCAAGCTGGGCGACGTCCATGTTTTTGATAAATCTTGATAAATGAGGCTCTTACAAGATCACCAAGACAAAGAGCGACAATCTCATTATCAATTTCAGATGCACATTCGAGAGCGTAGGTACTCATAACTTGATCATCACGAGCAATTAATTCATAAATTTTGGCATGTTGCTCACCAAATTCAGAGTTTAATCTTGCAATAGTTAAGGGTAAATGTTGTTGCATGAGTGATAAGACCTTTAGAATTCTAGTTTGTTCCGTAATAACTAATTAATATTTATAGTTAGTTTAGAATAAGAAAATGTTGAATAATTGGATATCATTGTTAATCTTAAAGTATAAAATTAAAAATTAATTGTTGAAAAACAAATGCCTAGGCCTAATTAACCTAGGCATTTATCTTAAATGGCGCGCCCGGAACGATTCGAACGTCCGACCGCCTGGTTCGTAGCCAGGTACTCTATCCAGCTGAGCTACGGGCGCGAATCGAGCGCATTTTCGATGATGTGCTGCTTATTGTCAAGTTCTTTTATCCATAGAAGTTAGTAAAATTGTAAAATGTTATTTACCACTACCGTATGCAAAATAAAACAAGTACTATAACTTCTAAGCTTTGACTAAATTAATCAATATCTAACTCTATTGAATATCCCTCCCACAAAACGAAAATTCTTCTAAAGTTTAGAATTACGTTTAATATGGAATTAATTTAAATTCTTATGTTGAAAATATGTAGATATTTCTTTGCCTTCTTATATTTAATTGTTATTACCGGTTTTGTTGGGCTATTGATAAGCCTTATCAGGCCTTTTAATACTAATAATGTATGGTCAACTACTCACTTAATAGGCCATCCCATGAGAATTATAATGGGCTTGAAATATGTGGGCAGAGGCATTGAGAATATAGAAGCTTCTAACCCTTGTGTCTATATATCTAACCATCAGAATACCATTGATATTATCTCAGGTAGTATTCATCTTCCCCGAAGAACTGTTTCTTTAGGTAAAAGTACCATTGTT
>JBLHLI010000046.1:0-10117 GCA_047618765.1 Enterobacterales bacterium
CCATTGAATAAACCTGTGTTACCCCATTGTAGGTTTAATCCTAAAACAGCGATTGCAAGAATAGACGCAATAGTAGCGAAAAATACACTGTATGAAATAATACCAATAAGTGTTTCCATTATTCGCGACCCTCGCCAAATAATCCGTTGGGCCGGATAAGTAAAACACACATGATGATTAAGAAGGGAACCGCCGGGCTGTATCCTGATGGCAAGATAAGTAAGGCCATGTTGCCTGCAATACCAACGATGAAACCGCCAAGAACGGCCCCGTAAATGGAACCTATGCCTCCCACAATTGTGGCTGCAAAAATTGGTAATACCAAATCTTTACCCACAATAGGATTTACATGATTAGTTAGCCCATAGAAAATACCTGCTGCTGCTGCAAGGCTGCCACCAATAAGCCATGTTAGGGCAACGATATTGGATAATTTAATACCTGAAACTTCTGCTAATGATGGATTTTCTGCCACCGCCCTTAGGGCAAAGCCAAAGGTGGTGCGTGTTAATATTAAATGCAAAATCAGCATGATGACCAGAGTGACACCCAGTACCATTATTTGATCTGGTTTCACCATGATTAAGGGATCAAGACTAATGATGACAGCCATGACAATATCATCACTGAATAGTTGTGTTTTTAAGCCGAAAATCAAACCAATCAAATTTCTGATAATCAACGCCACACCGAACGAGGCAAAAACCATGGAAAGTTCCTCGCCTTTTTCACGGATGCGCTTAAAAATAAATTTGTCAATCAACATCGCTGAAAGCCCGGTAATAATTAGTGCCAATGGAAAGGCTAGTACAAGTGAAAGCGTTAAGCTCAAACTACCAATAGTATTATCAAGCGTTGGTGAAACAACGGAAAAAACCTTATCAAAAACCAAGGCCACATAGGCGCCTAACGATAAAAGCTCTGCGTGGGAAAAGTTTGCAAACCGCAAGGTATGCATAATCATGGTAAGACCAATAGCGCCCAAAGATAAGATGGAGCCAAATAAAATACCATCTAATAAACCCTGTATCATGATGCCACAATTCTTTTGCCACCAAGATATATTTCACCCACCACGGGATCGTTTAACAACTCAGCAGCTGGGCCATCCAATTGATTGCGGCCTTCTGCCAAAATATAGCAATGGTCAGCCAACCGCAGGGCTTGCTTAACATTCTGTTCAACCAGTAATACGGAAACACCTGTTTTTGTAATATTACGAACTAATTCAAGAACCTCTTGTGTGGCTTTGGGAGATAGCCCCGCTGATGGCTCATCCATAAGGATAATTTCGGGGCGTGTGGATAGCGCCATTGCAACAGCAAGTAATTGTCGTTGCCCACCAGACAAGGAGCCACCCTTTTGCTTTTGCTTCTCAGCTAAGATGGGAAATTGCTCAAATAATTCATCAAGGCGTGATGTTGTATCTTCAGTGCTGGCCCGTAAAACAAGCTCTAAGTTTTCTCGGATTGAGAGCATTCGAAAAATATTATCTGATTGTGGCACATAGGATATCTTTTCTTTTGTCATAGTATGGGGTGCTAAACCTGTAATATTCTTAGAGCCAAGAGTTACTGAACCCGATGTAATGGGAACAATACCGGCTATGGCTTTAATCAACGTTGACTTTCCAGCCCCATTAGGCCCAATGATAACTACAATGGTGCCTTTTTTTAGGGTCAAGTTTACATCATTTAATATAGGCATACCTTTGACATAGCCCGCTACTAGGTTTTCAATTTTTAAAACTGTATCACTCATCTTCTTGTACTCCCAAATAGGCATCAAGTAGGATGGTGTTGGCCTGCGCCTCTTTTGCGGTACCCTCAAACACAACTTTACCTGCTGATAAGGCTATAATAGGCTCGCAATGACTCATGATAAAATCCATATCATGTTCGATGATTAGAAACGTTTTACCCTGTTTATTTAATTCTTCTATACGTTCTAATAAAATTCGGGTTAACGATGGATTAACCCCTGCAGCCGGTTCATCAAGTAGAATAACTGAAGGGTTACCCATTAATATCCGAGCTAAATCGAGTAATTTCATCTGTCCGCCTGAAATTTCACCTGCATCATGATCAGCTAATTTTAAGAGGGTGACAAAGTCTAAAATTTCAAGAGCTCTTGAACGAATTTCCAGTTCTTGGGAAACCACTTGTTTTGGATTAAATAACGGTGAAAATATGTTTTCACCTAACTGGTTCATGGGTGCTAACATAACATTTTCTAACACGCTCATTTTCTTAAAAGGCCGTGGGGTTTGAAAGGTACGACCAAGGCCAGCAACGAATAGTTTATCAGGTGAGTTACCCGTTATTTTTTTACCCCCTAGAAAAACATTGCCATTGCTTGGTTTTAGTGTGCCAGTCAGTGCATTAAACAGCGTGGATTTTCCTGCCCCATTTGGCCCAATTAGCCCCGTAATTGAGCCTTTTTTAATAGAGATGTCCACAGAGTCGAGGGCGCAAAAACTACCAAAATTAACCGTTAATCCCTTTGTGTTCAAAATTATATTGGGGTTCAGATCAATCATGCTATAGTATTTCCCGGGCTGTTTTTGTATCGGGATTTGTATTCAAATTATATTTCATGATTGAGCCATGGCGTCCATTACGGTCACCTTCTAACCCAAAAACAGGCCCGTTAGGACCTCTTGAACGATCAGTGATGATTTTTAAAATGTCATAATCTTCTTGATCGAGGGAAAATCTAAAGGCATCTAATGTTGCGGGCAAATGGCGTGCGTACCTTGCGCCAACAATGGTGGCAGCAACTTGGGGACGTTCTAAAACATATCGTATGGCCACAGCACTTAACGGTACGCCATATTTATCACCAATGGCTTTTAAGGTATTCAGCAAAGTTTGAAAATGTTCCCAAGAGCCATATTCATCAATGATCAAACGATATTTAATCAGTGATCTGTTTTTAAAAGAAAATCCGGGATCTGGCTTTCCAAGCCAATTGTCGGTTAAAAATCCACCAGCAAGAACACCAAAACAAATAAGCTGAAAATTGTTTTCACGTGACCAGTTCACCAATCCATTTTCTGCGCGATGATCAAGGATGGAATATTGCACTTGATTTGAAGCAATATCAAAACCGGCATCGCTAAATTGTTTTATGTCTTTAATATCCCAATTGGTTACACCTAAATTTCTAATCTTGCCCTTTTGTTGCAGTTTTTTTAAAACCTCTAGTGACTGAACAGGATCGCCAATAGACATGTCCCACCAGAAAAATTGCACCAAATGTAAGCTATCAATTTGTAGTCGTTTTAACGACCTATCAATGATGCTTTCTACTTCCTCGAAAGATAAATCATGCAAAAGAGTTAGGTCAGGCACTAATTTTGTATGCACGCAAATGCTGTCGGCTAGTTCAGCACCACGACGAGACCGGATGTCAGCAATAAATTCACCAATCATTTCCTCAACGCCCGTATAAATGTCAGCACAGTCAAATGTGGTGATGCCAGCATCTAGAAAAGCTTCCATATCAGCAATAGCGGATTGACGATCAACGCTGCCATGATCACCAGCTAATTGCCAGCCGCCTTTTATCACTCTTGAAATAGTATGATTATCACGTAATTGAGTTGTTTCCGCTTTAATCATTTAGTCGTTCTCTGATTGCCAATAGGGCCTATCACGAGCATCAGGCAAGCCAGTGGTCTCAGCGTGAGTGAAATATCTTTTATCTAGGCGAGTGATTTTAAAACGTCCACCACAATGGGGATCAGGACAGGCGATCTCAGCATCCGTTGACATCCAATCATTGGGCGATGTATCTCGCTGTTTCGCGGGCAATAAGGGCAATATAGCGGCAAGTGAATACATAGAAACTTTATGATCTTTTGGAAAACGTAAGTTTTCACCTTCGACGTAAAAGACCTCGCCATCAATATGGCGACAAACGGCTGTGCGATCACCAAGGACAGTTTCAACCTTTAAATCATAGAGCCAAAAGTCTTGATTGTTTTGTTCTGTTGATGACATTTTCTGTCTCTCCCAAAGGTCTAGACTTACCCGAAAAACATGTTTTTATGAATTCAAAGCTCAAGGTAAAGTAATGTCTGAATCTAAGTTAGATAAAGCAAGTACCCGTTCCACCTAATCCACAGTAACCTTGAGGGTTCTTATCTAGATATTGTTGATGGTATTCTTCTGCGAGATAGTAATGTGCATCTTTAATTATCTCAGTAGTAATCTCAGAGTGCCCATCAGCAGTCAATTGCTGTTGATAATGCTCTCGGCTTTTTTTAGCATCCTCTAGCTGCTTGTCACTATAACAAACAATCATAGAACGATATTGAGAGCCCACATCATTTCCTTGCTTCATACCTTGGGTTGGATTATGACTTTCCCAAAATGATTTTAGTAAGTCAGTGGTCGAAATTTTATCAGTGTTATAAACAACTTCTACTACTTCAGCATGCCCTGTAGTTCTCTTACAAACCTCTTCATAACTCGGGTTTTCATCATGCCCGCCAGCATAGCCAACTGAGGTTCTATAAACGCCATCAAGTTTCCAGAAGCAACGCTCTGCACCCCAGAAACAACCCATGCCAACTAATAGTCGTTCAGTGTTTTCAGGTAAATCTCCCTCAAGAGGGATATTAAATATAGTATGATTGTTCATGATTCAAATGTTCCTTTTATTACTGCCTCACCATTAGCTACCATGATCTGACCTTTCGCGATCACCGTATGGATATTCAAGTTTCCTGGTTCTAATAAAACCAGATCAGCGTCTGCTGATACTTTTATTTGACCTTTATTTTTTAAGCCTAATATTTCTGCAGGTGTTGATGTGATGACCTGGATAGCATCTTCAAGAGGAATATTAAAGTTGTTGATGGCATCTCTAACTTCATTAAATAAACTTTGTTCTGAACCCACTTTCAGGCCTGTTAAATTTCCTGCGTTATCAAACGTCGGTAAGCTTGCATGTCCATCTGATGAAAAGCTTATCTGTTTAACATTAAAGCCTTCATCAAGCAGTTCAGCCAAAGCTTCACAGCAACGTGGTTCTCCATTTGCGAGATCCATTTCAGTAGTGCTAGTGGTTAAATCCACATAGCCACCATCATCAAGCCAACCCTTTGCTGAGTTTAATAAACCTATATTGCGATTGATATGAGTTGGATAAAATTGAGTTATCGGAATGTCTGTTGTTGTCACTATTCGTTCTAATAACTTAAGATAATCAGTGCTATCACCCATATGAATACTGACTATGCCTTTTTTACCACTGAGCATCCCACCCACTCTAGCTTGAGCCGCAATTCTACCAAGCTCCTCTACCGTAGGATTAGAAGAACGATGATCGGCGATTGCAATTTCTCCAACACCAATGAAATCGGGTACTAAAATAATATCGTCTTGTACAGATCCAGTAATGGTTGTCACTGGTACTTGATAAGAACCCGTGTGGCAATAGCAGCTGATACCTTCAAAGGTCAGCGCCCTTGCCTTAGCGAGCAAGTTTGGCAGACTACGAGTTGTCGCATCAGTGCCTAAAACACCAACCATAGTGGTAATACCATTTAAGGTTGCATCGGTTAATGACATCTCAGGAGTTCTGGTGTGAAAGCCACCTTCTCCACCACCACCAGTAACATGTACTAAGGAATCAACAAACCCTGGCACTAGTTGTAGTCCATTAGCTTCAATTATCTGGCAGCTTTTATAAACTTCTGATGATTGGATAGAATCTTCGATGGCCATGATTCTACCATCGGCGATTAATACATCTTTTCTACCAATACTTTTTGGCGTGAATACTTCAGCACCTTTAATTAACTTCAACATACATTATTACCTTGAATACACCTAACAGTAGAAAATTTCTGAGGGATTAGTTTTATCATACTAGTACCCTTGAGATAAATGATTATCTGTAAAAGACACACTAAAAGTCTCTCTGTTAAATAACCTAAAAGCTTCTCTATTATATAACCTAAAAATAATATAGGGTCTTATTTTTTAAAACCAAATAAATTGTTGAAGTTAATCTAATAAGAATCAAAATAAATATCAGAACACCTTGATAGTTGTCCAAAGAAGTGTGAGAATGCCATCCGTTCAGCGCCCGTAGCTCAGCTGGATAGAGTAACTGGCTTCGAACCAGTTGGTCGGGCGTTCGAATCGCTCCGGGCGCGCCAATTTTCTTATATTATCGATTCCAAAACCACTCTGATTTTACTCTAGAAACCTGTCTTAGCCATTACCTATGTAGAGCCATAAATCTTTCTAAGTAGCTATTTAACAATAATAGTAATTTTCTTAGAAAGAATAGGAGTCGCATGGGGCTTATGGATATAATCACCAAGTAAAAGCTGCAAGGTATGTTTACCGGGAGACAGAGTAAGTTCAGTCTCAGTCTGACCTCCTCCATAATGTTTGATTTTATCGGTTGCAGGAAGCATTTGTGTTAAATCCGGCAAGGTTTCAGTATCGATCAATAGATGATGGTGGCCGGTGTTAGGTTTATTTGTGCCAGCAGGAGCAATTCCAAATCCCTTAAGTCCAAACTTTACTGTAAAGGTCTTTGCAACTGTCTGGCCATCCATAGGCTCAATGAGAAAAATACTAACAGCATCTTTATTTTTCATATGCTTGCCGTCAGAATCATCATCATGTGCTTGAATACTTAGTGGTAAAGCGAATAAACATAATGTAATCAATGATGTGATCAGTAATGGAATTGTTTTCATTATTAATACCTTTTAATTAATTTAGTTAGTGCTTACAGTCTGAGTATCTTATTCCATTTAAGAAAGTAAATCTCCACCTTTATGCAAGTCGAACACCGTTTGAAACTTCTTTATCAGGCACAGCTAGAACAACTGCACCATCTTGTTGATGAAAACCCGTTATTAGACATTCAGACATAATGGGACCAATTTGCTTAGCAGGAAAATTAACCACTGCCATAACCTGCTTATTGATAAGATCATCTTTAGTATAGAGATCTGTTATCTGAGCACTCGATTTTTTTATACCAATCTTTTCGCCAAAATCTACTTTCAGGATATAGGAAGGATTTCTAGCTTTTGGAAAATCACTGACTTCAATAATAGTTCCTATGCGTAATTCAACTTTCTGAAAATCAGCCCATGCTATTTCATTCATATTGCTTCCTTGGTAGTTATATAATTAGAGCATAGCAGAAAACAATTCAACATTTTCACTGTATTGCTAGTAAACTTAATACCTTGATTCAATTTGATTATTTAAATTCATAACTCGAATCTAGGTAAGAAGTTAGCCCTATGTATCTGATAATAAAGTCAATTCACATAACTGCAGTGAGCTTAAGCTTAGTGCTATTTTTCATTAGAGGCATGATGATGCTTCTGAAGAACCCCCTCTATCGTCATAAATTATTTAAAGTTATTCCACCCATTGTTGATACCTTCTTACTAGCAACAGGGGTGACATTAATGATTATGCTTCAACAATATCCGACCGAACAGTCTTGGCTTGCCGTAAAGCTCAGCGCCTTGATTGCTTATATTGTATTAGGGGTTATTGCATTAAATAGGGTTAATAATTATAAAGCTCAAGTACTGAGCTTTATTCTAGCAGTGCTTTTGATTCTCTTTATGGTAACTGTTGCTCGAAGTCATAATCCCTTAGGTATCTTCGCTTAACTTTAGTAAAAGGCTAGCTAGATTACTTAGCTAACCCCTCGAATCGCAAGGTGTAACCTCTGAAGATTTGAGATGCATAACAAAATTACAGGGTCTATGCTCTGCGTTAAGTTGTTCTTGCAAAATATTATCCCAAGCAGTTGTACAGGCCCCTGTTGAACCAGGCATACAAAATATTACTGTTTGATTAGCCATACCTGCAATAGCTCTGGATTGAATGGTAGAGGTACCAATTTCTTGATAAGAAATGCTTCTAAAGAGTTCACCAAAACCTTCTACTGATTTGTCAAAAAGAGGCGTTAGCGCTTCAGGTGTTGTATCCCTAGCTGTAAACCCAGTTCCGCCTGTGACTAAAACAACTTGTACATCTTTGGATGCAATCCACTTTGATACAACCGCTCTGAGTTGATAGACATCATCGATGCAAATTTCACGAGCCGCTAAATGATGACCAGCGGTCAATAGTCGCTCTTCTAATAATGCACCGGAAGTATCATTTTCAAAACTCCTTGTATCTGAAACAGTTAATACCGCAATATTAAGTGCAAGAAAATCTCTTTTTGCATGTCCTGCCATGGGAATATTTACCTTAAATGTCATATATAAGTTTAATTGTACCTACTTTGCTGAATTGAAACTACTTTGGCAGTAAAGATCGCCACTGTTCAGGAGTATTACAGTTAAAAAATGCTGTTTGCTGGTCTTTATCAATATCAAGAACTTTATTCTCAAGATGAGATAAAAGTTGTTTGATAGAAACACCTTTTCCCGATTGATGTTTCTCTAAAGTGTCTTTTAAAATCTTCGACAGCTTTTTAGACACCGGAAGTATCAGAGGAAACCGACCTAAAGAATAATAGGCGGCTTTATCCTGTTCAGATTTTTCAATGAGCTGGCCGAGCAATGACTGAGTCATTAAAGGCATATCAACGGGCATCAGCAACATGGAAGATACATCTGTAAAATGTTCAAGGATATAGGCTAAACAGGCATCAATTCCTGCTAGAGGACCAGACTTGGGGTATCGGTCTTGGATGTGCTTAGGATTGATATTATTACTTACAATAACTTCAAAGCACCCAGCATCTTTTAAGAGATGCTCTGTATGTTCAAGTAAAGATTTTTGTTTCCAGATAAGCTCGGCTTTATCTTCTAGCATTCGAGTAGATAATCCACCGGCAAGTACTACACCAATCGTTTTCAAGGGCTTAGCTACCCTCTATAGAAGCTTCTGCTTGGTGCAATGTTATTTGCTTAAAGGGTATTGTCCATTTATGCTTATTACAAACATCGACAGCAGCACTTTGCAGGGCTCTTGCAATAATATTATGATGTCTTGCTGCGATACCATGGAAATCAGAAATGATTTTATATGTTAAAGCTGAAGCTGCAGCTTCATGAAACTCGACTCTTAAAACCTTTAAGTATTTTCCATAATTTTGACTTTCAATATATTCTTGAATTTCTTCACGAAAAATTGATTGTACTCTAGTTGTTGATATTTTTTGTAAGCCATAATCAATACCAAAGAACGCTGACACTCTAAATGACTCTTCGCTTAAATTGGTAAATGACAGCGATAAAAAGTCATCGGTTCTAACAGTTGTCGTTGCACCACCGGTGTAATTCAGCTTTACAAACTCAGGGGATTGAAATTCAATTTTAACCAGTCGCCCTTCAGGCATTAACAACATGTCACCTTCTCGACAAGGAAACCATGACTCACAATCATCAAAATCTCTTGAGTTCATATCGACCAATTCTTTTAGCTGAACTCTTATACGTCCCCCTGCTAAGAGCGGATTGAATAACATGGTATAGACACCAATTTTCTCTACCTTCCAAGGTATGCCATCATAAAAAACTCTTTCACCCTCTCTAACGGGACCGATATTTAACAAGAGTTTAGTTTCAACGACAAATTTTGGAAAATAGTTCTTTATGGAAAAGAAGATTGTTGCCAGTATCAACATAGTGACACCAAGCATTATCCAATCGCCCTTTACATAAAACACTAACAGCAATGCTGTTAAAGCAATCATTGATGTAAAGATTTGATAGGCGTAATAGAATATACGTGAAGATAAATTTGAAGCTATTGTTAATTTTCTTTTATCAATAACATAACGATAACCACGACGTAACATCGAAAAGAAAAACCAAACCGACCAAAAGGCAAATAAGGCTAGGACGATAGAAGAGCCTCTACCTTTGGCAAAATCTTGTAATGTTTCGCCAAAGTTTTTAAAGAAATTTGAACTTTCAACTAATCTCGTCTGTAACTGAAATTGTACTATTTCTAATTCTTGTTCAAGGGAAACGAGTCTTGCTGACCATTCAGCGTCAGCTTGAGTTATTCGTTGTAAAAATTCATCGGGCAATTCAGTACTATTCAATTGCTGTATAAAACTTAGAGCAGATTCGCTCAGTTCAATATTGCGCTCAAGCACATTA
>JBLHLI010000047.1:0-10042 GCA_047618765.1 Enterobacterales bacterium
TTTAATGTTGAAGCAGCAAAGATTGTCTTCGCTTCAGTTAATAATGCTTCACTTGCATTTGCTAGCGGTAATAAAATATTTTTTTGTTTTGAAACAGCCGCAATGGTGGCATTAAGAACCCCACTCACCGATCTTAGCTCTCCATTTAACGCAAGCTCGCCAAGAACTTCAAAATTCTCTAGGTATTTTTCCTCAAGTTGCTCTGATGCAATAAGAATTCCTAGGGCAATGGATAAGTCAAAACGACCTCCTGACTTTGGCAAATCTGCCGGCCCCAAATTGATAATGATACGGCGTGCAGGAAAATCAAAACCTGAATTTAAAAGTGCACTACGCACTCTTTCTTTGCTTTCTTTAACTTCAGCAGAAGCAAGTCCAACAACAGACATTGATGGCAAACCATTGGACAAATGCACTTCAACGGTCACCAACGGTGCATTAATACCATAACTTGCTCGAGATTGTATAACGGCTAATGACATAACTAATTTTATCTTTTAATAATAATTAGTTATGTATTATCCCTATAATAATGATTTTAAATGTAGGATGAGGTCGTTTTATTTAGGAAGAGTTTATTGCTTATTACTGCTAGCTAATGCCTTATTCTGTTTGGTCAAGCTCTGCTAATCGTTGCTCTAGCTTGTCAATTTTCTCTCGAGTCTTAGCCAGTACTTTAACTTGAATATCAAACTCTTCTCGACTCACTAGGTCCATTTTTGACAACCCAGACTCAAGTACTGAACGAAATTGCTTTCTTGCCTCCGCTTCAAACTCTTTTAAGCCTGGAGGTATCGCTGCTGTCAACTTTCGAACTAGATCGTCAATTTTTGTTGCATCTATCATCTTCTTTTACCCTTAATTCTTTCAAGTTAATTCTTTTAAGTTAAGTAAATCGTAAATTTGTTATATCCCATCTTATATCCCATTATGCCTGACAACTTAGAATGATTATATTATTAATATATTCATCATCCATCCTGTTTATCTAGACTAACGTTAAGTGTTCCTTGGCTAATATTACTGAGCTTTCTATTAAGCTCCGTTAATGAGTCCAAATCAAAACGAATTTCAAAACAAACCTTATCTTCAAATTGACTCTGGACTATCTGTGCTCCTTGCTCAGCAAGAATTGTCTCAATATTATTTTGTAGAGAGTAATCAAAGCATAATTTAGCAAATTTCCAATCCACTTTTTCGCATAATTCTAATTTCTCAAGCGCTGCCTTCACACTATCACTATAGGCTCGTGCAAGACCACCAGTCCCAAGCTTTATGCCACCATAGTACCTGGTAACAACAGCAACAATCTCTCCAACTTTTGAATGAGATAATACCGTAAGCATTGGTTTCCCTGCCGTACCATGGGGTTCACCATCATCACTACAGCCAATACTGCGAGTGCTACCCGGTTGCTCTGTTTGAAAGGCCCAACAGTTATGCGTTGCATCACTATATTTTAAACGCACATCATTAATAAATACCTTGGCAGACTCGGCATTATTGGCCTGACTTAAATGGCAAATAAATCGGCTTTTTCGTACATCAATTTCTACACTTAAACTTTCTGCAGGAATTAGATAACTTTTATTCATAAAATACTCATATAAAAGTCATGGAACTAATTGAGCAAAAGCATCTCTGCTGAGATTCTCAACACTCTGTTCATGAATAATTACATCGTCTTCTATACGAATTCCGCCATACTTTTTAAATTGCTCAACCTTAGTCCAATTGATCAATTTGCCAGCCTCTGTGTCTTTTATTTTATTTAATAAAATATCAATAAAATACAATCCCGGTTCCATGGTAATACAAAACCTTGGTTCTAGAGTTTTGGTTAATCTTAAGAACGGATGTGTTTTAGGCGGCTCTTTAATTTCTCCGTTAGCATTAATCTGACGTCCCCCAATATCATGAACTTGTAAGCCCAAAAGATGCCCTAATCCATGGGGATAAAAAGTACTGGTAATTCCAGTCTCAAGTGCTATTTGAGGATCACAGGTTATAAAATTCATCGCTTTAAGTAACTCGGCAATCTTTATATGGGTGTTTATATGCAAATCAATATAGGATTTGTTTGGCGCAAGATCTTTTATAAGGTCCTGTTGTAAAATGTCAAATGCATCGATTAATTCGCTAAATTCATTCTTTTCAAAAGACCACGTTCTAGTAATATCTGAACAGTAACCATGAAAGGTTGCTCCAGCATCTATCAAAAATGAATGACTATTTTTTTTGCCTAAACGTTCACGACTTAGCCCTGTATAATGTAGTACAGCAGCATGATTGTTTAGAGCGATAATATTGCCATAGGGCAACTCTTGTTCTGTTTGCTTCGATGCAAGTAAGTAAGCAAGATTGATCTCTAACTCCGATAACCCATTATAAAATGCTTCTTTTGCAGCAAGATGTCCTTTAGCGGCCAATATATTTGCTTCTCTTAAACAGGCCATTTCATAATCACTTTTATAAGCTCGGTTAAAGTGAATAGGATCCGTTAATTTTTTTGGATTAACTATCTCAATATTAAGAGCTGCTAACTCCTCTTGAGACTCGCCTATCCACACTAATCGCTCTCTACTTTTAGGTAAAAAGTTCTGCCAATTATCTTTACCACTAACTATTTTTATATCAAAACAATCTACCCATACCCCTTCTGGATTAGTCGGGACAAGGTGCCAGTAATCTTCTGGCTGATAGAAAACTAATGCCGGTTTCTGTCCAGGTATATAAATAATATAGCTGTTTGGCACATCACAAAGAGGAACAAGGGCTTTAAAATGCACATTCACTTTAAAAGCATAAGGATTATCATCCCAATATATTTGCTTTGGAACTCCTGAAGGTATAACCATAGCGGTATAGCCTAATTCTTCCATCAAGCCATCGTAAAAAGATAATTTATCATTTATATGTTCAGAATAACTTGATGTAGTTACGGCCATAGATACGCTCATTAATTCTCTCAACTTTAATTAAATTCTTTTTTTAAGATAACAGCCTTTATAATGGCTTGCCAGCCTTGATTACACTGGCTATTATTAGAGCTACACTATACCCTTAATCTCACCCTTAGGTTCTGTACTTACGTTGCTGAATTAACGTTCATTAATTACATATTTATAAATATCTCGGAGAATACAATGCTCTTTGAAGGACAATCTATAAGCTGCAAGATGCTTGATGATGGAATTGCTGAATTTTGCTTTAATTCCCAAACCGAATCAATCAATAAATTTGATCAAGCGACCTTTGCTGAATTTCGCACAGTAGTTGATATTTTACAGTCATCGACTGAGCTTAAAGGAGTTATTGTTACCAGTAATAAAAATGTTTTCATTGTTGGGGCAGACATTACTGAATTTCTTACCCTCTTTGAAAATACTGAACAACAACTTCAAGACTGGCTAAAAGAAGCTAATAGTATTTTCAATGGGTTTGAAGATTTAGCGGTTCCAACGGCTGCAGCAATAAACGGCATCGCCCTCGGCGGTGGTCTAGAAATGTGCCTATGCTGCGATTTTAGGATCGCCTCTGAGTTAAGTCTAGTAGGTGTTCCCGAAACTCAATTAGGATTAATTCCTGGTTTTGGTGGGACGACTAGATTACCAAGGCTCATCGGTTCTGATAATGCTGTCGAATGGATCAGTACAGGAAAGCATTATAAAGCTGGTGCCGCGATGAAGTTTGGTGTTATTGACGCCGTTGTCTCTAATGACGTTCTTCGTCAATCTGCTATCGATACGCTAAAGCAAGCTATTGCCGGAGATATCGATTGGCAATCTAGACGCGAGCAACGTAAAGCACCTTTAAAACTCAATGCCAATGAAGCTTTGATGAGTTTTTCTACCTGTAAAGCTATGGTATATGCAAAAGCAGGAAGAAATTATCCAGCACCTATGGCTGCCATTGATGTGATTGAAAAATCAGCAAAGCTATCTCGTGACGAAGCCTTGTTAATAGAGCATGCAAGTTTTGCAAAACTGGCAAAAACCTCAGCAGCAAAATCCTTAATTGGATTATTTCTCAATGACCAACTGTTAAAGAAAAGTGCCAAAGTTGCTTCAAAGGCTGCAGATATAACCATTAGTAAAGCTGCTGTTCTTGGCGCAGGAATTATGGGTGGTGGTATTGCTTATCAATCGGCCGTTAAAGGTATTCCAATCGTAATGAAAGATATAAGAGAAGAAGCTCTTGATCTTGGAATGGCCACTGCCAGTAAAATCCTTAATAAAGGCGTTTCCTTGGGCAAAGTTACAGTCCCTAAAATGATTGAAACTCTTAGCCATATCAAACCCACTTTAAATTACGATGACATTCAAGGCGCCGATCTCATCATCGAAGCCGTTATTGAAAACCCTGCCATCAAAGACTCCGTGCTTCAGGAAACAGAAGCCTTAATTGATGACAACACCATTTTAACCAGTAACACCTCAACAATTTCAATTGATCTGCTAGCAACAAACTTAAAACGTCCTGAAAGATTCTGTGGCATGCACTTTTTTAATCCTGTACATAAGATGAAACTAGTCGAGGTGATCAGAGGCAGTAAAACAAGTGACCAAACGATTGCCTCAACAGTTGCCTATGCAAGTGCTCTTGGTAAAACACCTATTGTCGTTAATGATTGTCCTGGCTTTCTAGTCAACCGAATTTTATTCCCTTACTTCAAAGGATTCAGCATGTTAGTTCGTGACGGAGCCGATTTCCAGAAAGTTGATAAGGTCATGGAGCAATTTGGATGGCCCATGGGTCCAGCTTACCTCCTTGATGTTGTAGGCATTGACACAGGAAACCATGCCGAGGCAGTTTTAGCCGCAGGCTATCCCGATCGAATGGGAAAAATTGATCGGGATATTGTAGCGGTTCTATTTGAAGCTGGACGTTATGGACAAAAAACGGGTGATGGATTTTATAGTTACAGTAAAGATAAGAAAGGCCGACCCGTTAAAACTCTTGATGCTCAGATAGACGCCTTCGTTAGTACTGTTACCACGACTACGAAAGAATTCTCAAGAGATGAAATAATCAATCGGTTAATGATCCCCTTGGTTATTGAATCTATTCGTTGTTATGAAGAAAAAATTGTAGCCTCTGTTGCTGAAGTCGATATGGGCTTAATTTATGGTATCGGCTTTCCTCCCTTTAGAGGCGGGGCACTTCGCTATGCTGACGATATTGGATTAAAACAATTATGTGAATTAGCAGATCAGTACCGTGATTTAGGTAAAGCCTATGAACCGACTGAAAAAATGCGAGCTATGGCCGAAAATGGCGAAACTTTTTATTAATGAATTGTCCTTAATGATTAAAATGAATTCAGAAAACATTAAGACAATCAGGAGATCAGAAAAATGAATGAAGTTGTAATCGTAGATGCTATCCGCTCCCCTATGGGTCGATGCAGAGGTGGTATGTTTCGAAATACTCGAGCAGAAGCTTTATCAGCAAGATTAATGACAGCCCTCCTCGATCGAAACCCTAAGGTTGACCCAAAGGAAATAGAGGATGTCATTTGGGGTTGTGTGCAACAAACATTAGAGCAAGGCTTTAACATAGCTAGAAATGCAGCTCTAATGACAAGGTTGCCAATAACCGTTGCTGCTCAAACCGTCAATCGCCTTTGTGGCTCTTCAATGCAAGCTATCCATACAGCTGCAACTTCGATTATGACCGGTAATGGTGATATTTTTATTGTCGGTGGTGTTGAGCATATGGGTCATGTTGCTATGAATCACGGTATTGATTTTAGTCCTGAAATTAATCTCACAACGGCTAAAGCCTCTGGCATGATGGGGTTAACTGCTGAAATTTTATCGAGACAGCATGGGATTAACCGTGAAGCTCAAGATCATTTTGCGGTTCGTTCACATCAACGAGCCCATCTCGCTACTGTAGAAGGTCGCTTTAAAAATCAAATTATTGCTATGGAAGGCCATGATGTTGATGGCACTCTTAAGATGTTTGATTATGATGAGGTGATACGCCCCGATTGTAATTATGAAGATCTTTCTAGACTTAGACCTGTATTTGATCCGGTTAATGGCACAGTAACAGCCGCTACATCCTCGGCTTTATCAGATGGTGCATCTGCGATGCTGATGATGTCTGCAGATAAGGCAAAAGAGCTAGGGCTTAATGTTATGGCTAAAGTTCGATCGATAGGCGTTTCTGGTTGTGATGCTGCAATAATGGGTTTTGGTCCTGTTCCGGCTGTAAATAAAGCCTTAAAAAGAGCTGGTTTAACGGTTAATGATATTGATTTATTTGAACTCAACGAAGCCTTTGCTGCCCAAGCACTACCCGTTGCTAAAGCTCTTGGAATAATTGATGAAATGGACGAAAAGATTAACTTAAATGGTGGTGCCATAGCACTTGGCCATCCGCTGGGTTGTTCTGGAACTCGCATTAGTGGAAGCTTATTACATTTGATGCAAGAAAAAGATCTAAACCTTGGCGTCGCAACAATGTGCATTGGTATGGGTCAAGGTATAGCAACTGTTTTTGAACGGGCTTAATTGTTTCCATTCTGTGTCAACCGTTTCATCGTTTGTGCGTTTATAGTGTGTATCATGCAATTAATCAACGGAGACAAACCATGACTAAATTACTTTCTGTAATATTAATATCGACACTATTACTGACACATTTTTCCATTAGTGCTGACGAAAGAAGCACTCAAAATCGTCAAGAAATGCGAGAGCTTAAGCAACAAGAAGATGAGCTAAAAGCTAAACAGAAATTATTACGCTTAAAAAGCTCCTTAAATCTTCAGACAGAGCAAGAGCAAGCTTGGGTTGAATATGAAGCATCGATACTCCAAAATATTAACCAAAAAAGAGAAATGGTTACACAGTTAAGAGAAAAACATCGTAATACTAAGCAAAAGCCTAATGCCTTAGAAATAGCCAAAGCAAATATTGCAAGATTAGAATCGAAATTAGCAGAAACTGAAAACCAATACCTAGCTTTAGAAGAGTTTTACAGCCAACTTAATGAACAACAAAAGCAAAAAGTTGATAAGGTAGTACAACGTAAAATCAAAAACAAAGCTAAAAAACTTCGCCAGGAGCGTAAAGACAAAAAACAACAAAATTAATCTTAATGTCCAGCCCTTTGATTGTTAATCAATAAAATCAAAGGGCTAAATCGTTTAATCTAGCTTTAATGATCCTCATATAATTGCTATCTTACCCTCATCACTGAATACTTAGCTTTTTACTATAACAATTGGATTTTTTTGATGATCAACCATTTCGATGATTACACAGCTTTATTAGATGCCAGAGGTTTAAGATGTCCAGAACCTGTAATGATGCTGCGTTTAAATATGCGCAAACTCAATGAAGGAGAGACTTTGCTGGTGATTGCTGATGACCCCTCGACTACACGCGATATACCTAAATTTTGTGTGTTTATGGAACAAAAATTACTTCACAGTGAAATAGAGCGTCCACCCTATAGATTCTTAATTAAGAAGCTTAGTTAAAAATCTTAGTTAATTTATAAGTTGCCTAGTGGTAGCTTAATACTTCTACTACATCATCTTTTCGAATAACACCTTCATTCAAAGCAATTAAATTAATACCAAACATTATTTTTTGCTCAATATTTCTATAGGTTAAAAGCGTCACAAGAGGTTCTTGATCACCCGATCTTATTCCTGTTTTTGGATCAACCGTCGTTAATACACAACGACTACAAAGTTTTACATTTTTAAATATAACCTCACCAACTTTAATTTCATCCCAAGTATCCTCCTCATGTGCTTGATGTGTATTAACAACAATATTGGGTCTGAAATTTTGCATTGAAACTGGTTTTTTTAATTTTTCATTTAAAGTGCCTAATGACTCCGATCCAATCAATAAAAAAGGAAATGCATCTGCAAAGGACACTGTTCCTTCTGCAGCCCCATCACTAATAACTCTAGGTTGCTTATCATCCATCACCATTAGCTGACATTTTTTATTTAAATGCTCACTAAGTAAATTATCAATACAAGGTTCAACTGTTTTTGCTAAAAGCTCATCTTGCCAAATATTTACTTTTATTAAATCATTATTGGATTTTTGTTCTACTTTTGAAATGATTTTTTTATGTCCGGGTATTTTTAAATTTAAAGCTCCTTCATCAACCCAAGCACTCAAGAGTGCTAACTGAGGATTTTTTCTTTGGGTTATAAATTTACTCTTATCATCGACCAACATCCAATGCCGGTCATATTCAATGCCTGTGGTTTTTATATTCGCCTCCTCTAGATCCTCTCCTGTTAATGACTTAATTGGATATCGGTTTAAATTTGTAACATTCATAACGCTTGTAACTAAAGTGTCTGATTTATTTTTACTCATAGTGATTCCAATAATTTCAGGGTAATATAGCAAGTTATTATATTCTTGATTTTAACTGATTTCTGATATTAATCTATGAACATTGACCCGAGAAGTTTATTTAGTAATCTAACGGAACAAAAATTACCGCCCATTGAGTCTTGGGACCCGCCTTTTTGTGGCGACATTAATATTTGCATTAATAAAGATGGCCAATGGAGCTACGAAGGTTCAGTTTTTACAAGACTCCCTCTCGTTAAGCTTTTTGCTAAAGTGCTAAAAAAGGAAGGTAACGACTATTTTCTTGTTACACCCGTCGAAAAGGTACGTATCACCGTTGAAGCTGAACCCTTTATTACTAAGAGTTTAGAACTAAAAAATTCTCGTATCCCAGAAATCGCCTTTATGACAACATTGGATGATATTGTCATCGCAGATAAAGAACACCCTATACAAGTTATTGAAAAAAATGGTTTTCCTTATCCAACTATTCTTATTCGCAACAACTTACACGCCCTTATTAGTCGCTCTGACTTCTATCAGCTCGTTGAAATATCGACATCGGAGCCGATATTAAATAATGGTAATTCTCTTTTTTCAAACTGCATTGTCAAAAGTCGTGACTGTAGTTTTTCCCTAGGACAGTATTAATGAAAATCACCTTTATCCCAATCACTAAAGTAAGTTTTATTTTATATCTTGCAGGTGCAGCTTTGCTCGCCTTCGCTTGGTTTGATCAGTGGCAACAGCTTTACTTGGTTTCAGACACTCTCAGAGCACAACTTTTTATTATCTCAATTATCATTATTGCTATTGCTGCTATCGTAAATTTAACAACCTTTATATTTTCTAATTACTTGGGGTCAAACAAGCCTCATAACAAAAACAATCCGTCTGATGATCGTTAACCACTCCCGTTGCTTGTAAATATGCATAAATAATGGTGCTACCGATAAAAGTGAAGTTACGCTTTTTTAAATCTTTTGCTATTTTGTCGGATAAGGCTGTTTTTGCCGGCATTTCATTAGGGGATTTACATTGATTAACTATTGGCTCATCATCCACAAAAGACCAAAGATATTGACTAAAAGTCCCAAACTCTTTTTGAACCTCAATAAATGCTAAGGCATTTTTTCTAGTACCATAAACTTTTAATCGGTTTCTAATAATCCCAGGGTCTTTTAACAATAACTCTAATTCAGAGTCTTTCATATTAGCAACTTTGTTAACCTTAAAGTTATAAAATACTTTTCTATAGTGTTGCCTTTTTTTCAATACCGTAATCCAGCTAAGACCAGCCTGAGCCCCTTCAAGAATCAACATTTCAAATAAGCGTTGGTCTCTTTTTTCTACTCTTCCCCATTCCTTATCATGATAGTCTTGATATAGAGGGTCACTAGAACACCAGGCACAACGAATTTTCTCAATCAACAACATTCTCCTCAATACAACAACTATCTTAAGCTTTATGATGCTCGTATAGTCTTGATAACTATTATTAGGGCTTTTTACTACTAAATGTTAATTTTATAGTATAAATTAGACAACAAGCATAGCAGATCTCTTTTGCTTACTAACACTTCAAGGTATAATTTCTGGCTTTCTAGCAAGCTGATAGGAACCATCGATGCAGATCGAAAAAAATAAGCCTCAAACCTTCCAAGAACTGATTCTTTGTTTACAGCAATTTTGGGCTGATAAGGGTT
>JBLHLI010000048.1:0-10040 GCA_047618765.1 Enterobacterales bacterium
TCATGCCTAAATACAGTATTGCACAAGCCCTAGCAGGAGATTGTTCTGCAGGTACAGAAATCCAACTAAGTGGTTGGGTTAGAACACGTCGCGATTCAAAAGCGGGACTTTCTTTCGTCAATTTACATGATGGCTCTTGTTTTGATCCTATCCAAATTATCGTTGAAAGTTCTTTAGGTAATTATCAATCTGAAGTATTAAAGCTTACAGCGGGCTGTTCAATTAAGGTAACGGGTCTATTAGTTGAATCTCCTGGCAAAGGACAAAAATTCGAAGTTCAGGCGTCCGAGGTTGAAGTATTAGGCTTGGTTGAAGATCCTGATACTTACCCTATTTCTCCTAAACGCCACACGATGGAATATTTGCGTGAGCATGCCCATCTACGTCCAAGAACAAATGTTATTGGTGCAGTTGTAAGAGTACGAAACACTGTTGCTCAAGCTATTCACAGGTTCTTTCATGAGAATGGTTTTTATTGGATCCACACTCCTATTATTACAGGTTCAGATACAGAGGGAGCTGGTGAGATGTTTAGGGTTTCGACTCTGGATATGAATAACCTTCCAAGAACAGATACTGGTGCCGTTGATTACAACAAAGATTTTTTTGGAAAAGAAACTTTTCTTACGGTTTCAGGCCAATTGAATGTAGAGAGCTATTGTCTTTCAATGTCAAAAGTTTATACATTTGGACCAACTTTTAGAGCTGAAAACTCACATACCAGTCGACACTTATCTGAATTTTGGATGGTAGAACCTGAAATTGCCTTTGCTGATCTAGCTGAGAATGCCGATCTTTCAGAGCAATTACTCAAGGCTATCGCCAAAGCAGTTCTTGAAGAACGGGGCGATGATATGGAGTTTTTCAATCAACGTGTTGATAAAAACTGCTTGTCGCGCCTAGAAAATATAGCCAACTCAGAATTTTGTCGTATGAACTACACTGAAGCTGTCGATATATTAACAAGCTGTAAGAAAAAATTTGAATATCCTGTTCATTGGGGTGTTGATTTACAATCTGAGCATGAGCGTTACTTAGCTGAAGAGCATGTGGGCAAGCCTATTATTTTGATGAACTATCCGAAAGATATCAAAGCTTTTTACATGAGACTTAATGATGATGAAAAAACCGTTGCCGCTATGGATGTATTAGCGCCAGGCATAGGTGAAATTATTGGTGGTAGTCAACGTGAAGAACGTCTCGATGTATTAACAAGACGCATTTTTGAAATGAAGCTCGATATTGAAGATTACAGCTGGTATATGGATTTACGTCGTTATGGCACAGTGCCTCACTCAGGCTTTGGTCTAGGCTTTGACCGTACCATTTCATATATAACTGGTGTCTCGAATATCAGGGACGTTATCCCCTTCCCTAGAGCACCAAGAAGCGCAGATTTTTAATCTGCGCTCTTTTGTTACTTTTACATATTCCTGTGGCTTTTTATATTGCTCACTTTAGCTGAAATAGTTTTGTTGGGCTGAAATTATAAAGCTCTAAGTCTACAATACGATTTGAATTGTTCTCTAATCGTGTCATATAACAGTCGTTTAAGGACATTGAAGTTTCTTTATTCTTAGAAGCTGATAATTTATCTGGTACCGAAGCCTGTAAAATTACTTCAACTTGCCGAGCAATGGCAGTTGAAGAATCGACAAAATCGATACTAGCCGGCAAAATAGCCCTCAGTAGCTCAGTCATTAATGGAAAATGTGTACATCCAAGTACAATGACGTCTAGGCTCTTTTGTTCTGCCGCAAGCAGAAAGGGCTGTAGTATCAAAGCTAATTCATCTTCATCAATAGTTTCACCACGAAGTTGTTGTTCAGACATTTCCACCAATCTGGTACTACCTATTGAGATAACTTCACAGTCACCTGCAAATTGATTAACAAGTTCAACTGTATAGGGTCGATTTATAGTTGCCGGTGTTGCCAAGAGACCAATGACTTTACTCACACTCATCACAGCTGCAGGTTTAATAGCTGGCACAACACCAATTATTGGAATGCTTAAGGAGTCACGAATTTTCTCTAAGGCTACTGTGCTTACGGTATTACAAGCGACAACTATACAGTCTGGCATAAATAAATCTGCTGACTGCACAAGTAGCTCTGTTACTCGTCTTACCAATAATTTTTCTTCCATCTCTCCATAAGGAAAATAAGCATTATCTGCTAACAAAACTTGTTCAACATAAGGTAATTGCTCAGTTAAACTTTTACTAATGCTTAACCCTCCAACACCTGAATCAAAAATGAGAATTCTTAACATTGATAACCCTATTTTAAAAATTATAAATAAAAATAAATATTTTAAGTTGTGTTTAGCTTACAAAAAATGGCTTGCCTAAGCTGACAACTCTACACAAAGAGCTATTTAACTGGTATCGTTTAGTGCTTACTATGATCCTTCAGGAAAATAACAATGACAAGTAAAATATCAAACCTAGGTCTATTAATAAAATTATTCATTGCAAGCTATCTGTTAATCTGCGGAATAACAATTGCTGAAGAATTCAGTCAACCTATATCTCCTGATCGTACTCAAGGTGAAGGTCCTTTTAATCGCTTGATCCTTAGAGGTGGCATTTTAATAGCCGGTAATGGCGCACCTGCTATTGGTCCAGTCGATATTGTCATTGAGAAGAATAAGATTGTCTCCATCCATAACGTTGGAAACCCAGGGGTACCGATAAACCCAAACAGACGTCCTAAAGCCAAGGCAGGTGATAAGGAAATTGATGTTGCGGGTCAATACTTATTACCTGGATTTATCGATATGCACGCTCACATTGGTGGTTCAGATCAGGGAACAACACCAGAGTATGTTTTTAAACTATGGATGGCACACGGCATTACTAGTATCAGAGAACCTGGCAGTTTTAATGGTTTAGATTGGGTACTACATCATAAAAAGCGTAGCGCAAAAAATGAAATTACTGCTCCTCGAATAACCGCTTATCTGGGTTTTGGAATGAATCCAATTTCTAGTGAAAATGAAGAAAACAAAGCTATTTCTACAGCAGAAGATGCTCAAAAATGGGTAAAAAAGATATCTAAAGCTGGAGCTGAAGGCATAAAGTTTTTTGGTGCTAGACCCGATATTATGGCCGCAGCTTTACAGGAAGCCAATAAACAAGGTATTGGTTCAGCCATGCATCATGCTCAACTTAATGTGGGCTGGATGAATGTACTAGATAGTGCCAGGCTAGGTCTCAATACCATGGAGCATTGGTACGGCCTTCCTGAAGCATTGTTTGAAGGCCAGACTCTACAAAATTATCCAGTGGATTATAACTACAATAATGAGCAGCATCGCTTTGAAGAAGCGGGGAAACTATGGGCTCAAGCCGCTAAGCAGGGTTCTGAACATTGGAACTCTGTAAGAGATGAACTTCTATCCCTAGATTTCACAATTAATCCTACCTTTACTATTTATGAGGCTAGTCGTGATTTAACTAGGGCTCGACGCGATGAATGGCATGAACTTTATACCTTACCTAAACTTTGGGATTTTTTTCAACCTAGTAGAAATGCCCATGGTTCGTATTGGTTTAATTGGGGAACAGAACAAGAGATTGCATGGAAAGAAAATTACCGTCTCTGGATGGCCTTTATCAACGATTATAAAAATCACGGTGGCCGAGTAACCACTGGTTCAGATTCTGGTTATATTTATAAATTGTATGGGTTCGGTTATATCAGTGAGCTTGAGTTGTTAAGAGAAGCTGGTTTTCATCCTTTAGAAGTTATAAGAGCCGCTACACTTTCAGGAGCTGAAGCTCTTGGACTTGAAGATAAAGTTGGTTCTATTGAAGTCGGAAAATATGCTGATATCCTCGTTGTAAATGAAAATCCCTTGAAAAACCTCAAAGTGCTTTACGGTACTGGTGCGGTGATGCTTGATGAAAATAACAAAGCTGTTAGAAGTAAAGGGATTATCTATACGATTAAAGATGGTATTATTTATGATAGTAAAGCGTTGCTCAAAGATGTAGAAAAAATGGTCGCAAAAAGCCGTAAAGAACAAGGCATAAAAGGTATAGTACAGCCTGGAATGACACAGTAAAATTAATCATATATTGACTCAAGTTAGATAGGAACTAATCAATGAACAGTGAGAATTACTATAAAGTAACTTTTAAAGGCGAACTTATTTCTGGTGCAGTTCTAGATGAGGTAAAGGCTAATCTTGCGCGACTATTTAAGTCTTCCGATGCAACTATTGAAAAGCTTTTCTCAGGTCGTACTATGACAATTAAAAAGAATATCAGTGAACAACAGGCAACCAATTATCAGCGAGCAATGGAAAAAGCTGGTGCAGTGGCTCAAGTCACTAACGTTGAAGACGCAACCAAGCCTATAGCAGAACCAATTATTACTGAGCGCTCCCCCGCTGTAGAAATAATAGATAGTAATATAAATGTTTATACCGCCCAGCCTGCAGCAAATAATCTAATTGAAAATAAGTTAGCGCCACCGCCCGTCATAACGCTCAATGACGACGATGAAGATGACTATGCCCCACCTCCACTAGCTGAGGTCACTAATGCTGCTGGTCGACTAGGCATACCCCCTGCAGGGCAATGGGAAATGGATGATGTGGGCGCTCGAATGTCAAAACCTAAAAGGCCTACAACCAAACCGACTCCTAATACCGACTATCTTGACCTCTCTCCAGCAAAAACCGAGATGGGACAAGCAAAAGCTGTAGTCGAGGCCGTTAATCCAGACATCAGTCATCTTGAAATGGCAAATACGGGGACTAGGCTTTCTGAAACAGTTGAAAAAGAACACATCGATACCCCCGATACTAGTTATTTAAATGTGGCAGCGGTAGGAGAGGATATGGGACAGGCTAAACATGAAAAAGAACTAAAATCTCCAGATATTAGCCAATTGAGCCTTGATGAATCTGATGGAGATATTGAACAACTTAAACATGCTCAAGCAGTCATTAATCCCGATATCAGTCATTTGGAATTAGAGTAGCCTTGACTTACTGACCATAATACAAAGCTTGATCATGTCGAGCTTCAGCAAAAAATAACCAACGCTCCACCACGATAGCTAAAGACATCGCAATAAATCCTACAAAAGCCATCACGGTAGTCATCACAGTAGCCATCAAACCCAAAGTCACAACACCAATAGCTAATATAGCAATGCTAAATAATAACGAGAATATTTGTTTTAGTTTTTTGCTGTGCTTACGCGCTACCTGAAAACCCATTTCTGCCATCAGATAATTCTGATGTGAATGGGGTGACTCTAAAGCAGATACCTTG
Source organism: Enterobacterales bacterium (assembly GCA_047618765.1). GTDB lineage: Bacteria > Pseudomonadota > Gammaproteobacteria > Enterobacterales. The sequence continues at coordinate 5,291 of JBLHLI010000048.1, forward strand.
CCAAACTTACCTAATCCGGTAGCAGATTCAATGGTTGAGCGTCTTGGAGCATTTTCGATAAACCGCCAATAACCTCTTTTCAATAAAATCGTCGCTATCAAAGTCACTAAAGCGAGCTTATTGATTTCATCCGATGGTGTCTGACTTAGTTGAAGAATAACGTTGAGAAGCATCAATCCTGAGGTTAGGCTGAAGAGTAAATAAAGGGGTGGGACATAAACGTTATACCAAGACTGAACTGCTTTTAATGAACGATAAATCATTGATGTTGTAAAAACGGTTAATGCTGCCAAGAGAATAGCTAAACTACCCATCAACAACTGCATAGTGTTGGCACTACTCTCTTCATTGAGGAGAAATCTATAAAGGGCATAAAAGAACCAGAAAACGAAAGTTGTTAATGAACATATACCTTCACGACTTAACCAAGAACTTCTCCATTGGCTCAATGCACGCCAAGCGCGTTCTGGATGACCTAGATGAAAGGTTGATGATAATAAACCAATGCTTACCATTACAAAGGCAAGACTATGGCCAATGATTTCTATCATTAAAGTTGTTTCATAAAAACCTAGAAACTGGCCTAAAATAAGCATGAATAATAAACCATATCCAGCTCCAGATAGGGTTGTAAAAATTATGACTGATTTTGCTGGATGCATTGTTTTATTCCGAAAGTAATTTGTCTATCCAATTAAGTAAGCCACCTGGCTTGTCGGCATTTTGTACTGGGCTTAATGCATCTACAGGCTTATGGCTATCTCTTGGAGGTAAGTATTTATTGACAGGCTTAGTACCATGCTCTGGCATAAGAGCGTAGCCTTCACGTTCAACTACCAGTTTAGATATATCGCTTTCAGGATCACCTAAGTCACCAAAATGTCTGGCACCAGCTGGGCAAGTTGAAACACAAGCAGGTTCACGTTTTTCTTTAGGTATATTTTCATTGTAAATGCGATCAACACAAAGCGTACACTTTTTCATCACACCAACATCTTCATCGTATTCTCTGGCTCCATAGGGACAAGCCCAACTACAAAGCTTACAGCCTATACAGGCTTCTGCATTAACCAATACAATACCGTCTTCTTCTCTTTTATAGCTTGCTCCAGTAGGACAAACTGGTACACAGGGTGCATCTTCACAATGCATACAAGATTTTGGAAAATAGACGGTACGATTTTCTTCAACCTTTTCTTCATTGACTACTTCATAGGCATGAACTCTGTTAAACCATACGCCTGATGGACTATTACCCAAGGGCTCAAAATCGGTTAAAGGTGCACTATGTCCACCAGTATTCCATTCTTTACAACTTACTGAGCAGGCATGACAACCAACACATATATCAAGATCGACGACTAATCCCAGTTTTTTACCGGAAGGGTTAATGGGTAGTGATGTCATTTTTTGCCTCCTGTGTAACGTTGTACGGCCTGTAGATTATCGTTACCTGGACCAGCTTTTTCATAGTAAGGTGATGTCACTTTTTCCTCATCCTCAGAACATTTTTTTAAACTAACCCTGAGATCATACCAAGCAGCTTGACCTGTTACAGGGTCTGAATTTGAATAGCGATATCCGCCTTCTTTCTTCGGTAGTAAATCTGAAATAATATGATTCAATAGAAAGCCTTTTTTACTCTCAGGCGCATCGTCTGATAATGCCCAAGATCCACGACGCTTACCAACAGCATTCCAAGTCCACACTGTATCCTTGTTTACCCCATTCATTATTTTAATCGGTGCTTTAATAGAACTATGGTGTGACTCTACCCAAACCCAATCACCCTCTTTGAGATCGAGTTCCTCAGCTTTTTCTTGATGTAGATATAGATAGTTATGAGAGGTTATTTGTCTCAACCATGAATTCATTGAGCCCCAACTGTGGTACATATGAGCAGGTCTTTGGGTTATAGCAGACAAGGTATATTTATCGCCATCCACAGCTTCTTCTTCAAAAGGCGAGTACCAAAATGGAAGTGGGTCGAAGTATGTTTTAACGCGGTGCTTCATTTCTTCGGGTGGCTTAATATCGCCATGACCTTCGGCAGCTAATCTAAATTTTTGCATGGTTTCATCATAGATCTGCAAAATAATCGGTTCAGAATTTGGTATCCAGCCCATGGAGTGTGAGTATTCAAGATAATTCTTATTCACATGCTTGAAATACAATTGGTCCTCTGGCAAATTAAATTTCCAGAAACAACCGTTATCCACATAACGTTCTAACTGATTTTTATTTGGCGCACCACGGCCAGGTTTAGAGCCATCTTCACCTCGCCAACCCGCTAAAGGACCTACCCCAGGAAGACGCTCATGATTGACTAGGTAATCCTTGTAACCCTCTGGATATTTAGGTGACATATCGTCATTGACCATACCATTGAGACCTAATTTGCTACCTAAATCGAGTAACACATCTTGAAAGGCTCGAACATCTCTATCTGGTTTTACCACAGGCTGTCGAATACTATCTGCAGGACCTTCGGCTGAAGAGATTGGCCTATCCAGTAATGAGATACAATCCCATCTTTCTAGATAAGTGGTATCGGGTAATATTAGGTCGGCATAGGCAACGGTTTCAGATTGATAAGCATCTGAATAGATAAAGTGTTTAATTTTATATTCACCCGTCTCCGGATCTTTATCTGTTAAATACTTTAATGTTCCTTCAGTGTTCATAGACGAATTCCATGCCATATTCGCCATATACATAAACAAAACATCAATTTTGTAAGGATCGCCTTTCCAAGCATTGTGCAACACCATATGCATAGCGCCATGAATAGATAGTGGGTTTTCCCAGCTATAGGCTTTATCAATGCGTTGAGGTTTGCCATCGGCGTCAACTAATAGATCAGCTGGGCTTTTTGGATTACCTATAGGAGGACCTGCTAATGGAGAGTTAGCAGCACTATCGCCATGGGGTTTTGGACCTGGCGGTATAGGCTTAGGGAAAGGAGCTTTATAACGCATACCACCTGGAACATCGATTGAACCCAATAACATTTGTAGAAGGTGTAACATACGACAAGTATGAAAACCATTAGAATGAGCTGATATGCCCCGCATTGCATGAATTGAAACAGGTCTTCCTATCATCTTGTCATGCTTTTTACCTGTCCAATCTGTCCAAGGTATATCAAGCTCAACGGTCTTTTCAAAAGCAGCTTCTGCAAGCTCTGCAGCAATTCTCTTTATACTTTCTTCACTAATACCTGTTTTAAGTGATGCATTAGTTGGGTTATATTCATCAGATAAAAATCGTTCAACTAACAGTTCAAAAGCTGGACGAGCGTTTCTGCCATCATCTAGACTTTGAGTTCCAGTTAATTTACCTGCGACTCTTTTTATAACATCATTATTTTCATCGCGAGCAAATAAGCCGTGATCAGCATCACCAGGATTATCAATAACTAACCAAGCAGCATTGGTGTAATTTTTGAGGTAATCGAAATCAACCTTTCCGGCTTTTAATAATTCTTGAATAAGAGCACCAATAAATAAACCATCAGTACCAGGTCTAATTCCTATCCATTCATCTGCGACTGCTGAATAACCAGTTCTTATAGGATTAACACTGACAAACTTTGCATCACCTTTGGTTTTAATGCGTCCAATACCCGCCTTTAAAGGATTACTGTCATGATCTTCTGCCACACCAAACATCATGAAATATTTAGTGTTCTCCCAGTCTGGTTCGCCAAACTCCCAGAAACTACCACCAATGGTATAAAGTCCTGCTGCAGCCATATTCACTGAGCAAAAACCACCGTGAGCGGCATGATTAGGAGTACCAAATTGAGTTGCCCACCAACCCGTTAAGGATTGGGATTGGTCTCGTCCTGTAAAAAAAGCTAATTTCTTAGGATCATCTTTTCTGACATCTGATAACCATTTATGAGCAAGTCCAATGGCTTCGTCCCATTCAATATCTTTATATTCACCTGAACCTCTTGGGCCAGTCCTCAATTGTGGTTTTTTAAGACGAGAGGGTGATAAGTGCTGCATGATTCCAGCGGACCCTTTGGCACATAAAACACCTTTATTAACAGGGTGTTCAGGGTTACCTTCGATATAACGGATTTCATTATTTTTCAAATGAACGTTAATACCGCATCGACAGGCACACATGTAACAGGTTGTCGTTTTAACTTCATCAGAAACAATTGGAGATGTATCTACATTTTCGACTATTGTTGCAAAAGGATTTATTGTCATTATTTCACCTAAGTCAAACCAATCTTAATTTTTCTTATAAATAGTGTGATCTTCGCCAACGCTAGAATTTTGGTAATCACTCTTTGATGTTTTGATTATATTTGATACTGCTTATATAAAATCTGGATGTACAGTTCTTTCTTAATTAATTTTTAAATTTCTAAATAAGTACTGTAAGCCTAATAATTTTGATAACATAAAGTTATTCACTTTAATAATATGATAATAATTAGTTATGGAATTTTCTCAACTTCAAGCTTTTATCAGTGTCGCACACAACCGTTCATTTTCGATTACAGCGCAGCAGTTACATCTCAGTCAACCTGCAATCAGTAAACGTATATCAACCCTTGAGCAACAACTCAATTGTGAACTTTTTGACCGCATTGGACATCAAGTGCAATTAACTGAAGCAGGACAGCGTTTACTACCAAGGGCTATTAAAATAATTCAGGATATTGAAGATTGTAAACGGCATATTCAACAATTAGATAAAAACATTTCAGGCAAACTGACAATTGCCTCTA